>CAYGFI010000024.1:11044-39714 GCA_964349045.1 uncultured Chitinophaga sp. | reverse complement strand
ATGTTTTCAAAGGACTGGTTAAATAAATTATACCATCTCAAATAAAAAAGGCTGTCCGGAAGGATGGCCTTTTTTGTTTTTAGTTGCTGGCTTAGCCTGATTTATCCTTGGTACCCCATCACCTTTTAGGGATGTTCACCTTGTATTAGAAACCATCAGATATTTTGAGTTTTCGTTCTTTTTAGCAGGTTATAGATAATAAAGATATTTAAAATGGAAAGAATAGTAAAAATTATAAATCCTCTGGAATAGCCAATTTTATTATAAATACTCACGATTTCACCCATTAGGGGAGGTATTACAAAACCTCCAAATGCACCAATTCCGCCAACCCAGCCGGCAGCACCGCCAATTGCTTTGGGCACATAGTGGGGAACTAATTTAAAAACTGCCGCATTATTCACCCCCATACCGGATGCAAGCAGTATTACAGCAAAAACTCCTATTCCTGACCTTTGTGCAAAAATGAGTATAACTGATGCTACCAGAATAATGAACATGGATAACATGCTGGCTTTTTCACCGCCAACCCTGTCGGCAAAAGAACCTCCGATAACACGAAGACAAGAGGCCAGTATTGAAAAAATCGCGGTGTAAACTCCTGCTTTTACCGGCGAAAATCCATGAAACTGGCTCCAGTATATTGGAAACCAAGCAGTAAGAGCAATAAATCCGCCGAAAGTTGTGAAGTAAATGGCAACCAGTTTCCATGTGTTTTTGGTCTTGGCGGAATTAATGAGACTATCTCTTACATTTCCCGTAGGAAAAAGTTCCTGTCCAAACTTTTTTGCTTTTTCACGGCTTACCAAATCTGAATTACCAGCTTTACGAAATTGAAAATAATAGGAATTGGTGCCAACGAAAGCATAGGTAATAGTTCCTAACAGTAGAAAAAGAAACCATGCAAAATATGCAGAAATAAATCCAAAACGCTGGAGATAAAGAGGAAGTATTAAGGAAAACAGTCCGGGTGCCAGATTCCCTAAGCCGGCATAAGTTCCCAATGCCATTCCCTGTTTATTTTTTGGAAACCAGTATGAAGTCTGACCGATTCCAACCGAAAAAGTTGCTATACCACAACCACTTAGCATGCCCAGAAACAAAATCAACCCATAAGAGTTATGCATCTGA
Organism: uncultured Chitinophaga sp.; assembly: GCA_964349045.1. GTDB lineage: Bacteria > Bacteroidota > Bacteroidia > Bacteroidales > JACJXF01. The sequence continues at coordinate 38,583 of CAYGFI010000024.1, read as the reverse complement.
TCAGGATAAGCTACGTATAACAGCCAGGTTACACCACCCAGCCCAATTAGCGACAAGACCAATAGTACAAGAAACGGCCGCCTTCCCCCTGTAATGTCAACCCATGCCCCAAACGGAATCCGAAGTAATGAACCGGTAAGAGAGGGGATTGCTACAAGCAATCCCATTAATGCAGGACTAAGACCCATTGCTTCTTTAAACTTAATAGCAGTGGGACCATACAATGAAACTGCGGCAAACCCAAAAAAGAAACCCAGCGTAGTCCCAAGAAGTCCGATTTGAGGGGTTCCTTTAATCTTAAATTTATCCATTTATTTCGAGCTTTACTTTGATTTAATTCTAAAAAAATCTTTTTGAGAATCTGTTATATACTCACAATTCGTTAAATTTACTAAATAATTACTTATTCTCAGTTATCAATATATTTTATATAGTATTGTAAATGAAGTTACTATGTTTTTCTTTTAAAATTATTTCAAGTAAATTTACAAAAAGCTTTTCTAATTAAAGACAAAAATGTATTTTAGTCTTTTGTGGATAATAAATTTAATCCATAATTTTCATGAAAAAGGTTTGGTTAATTTCGGTATTTTTTCTTGTATCCTGCATGAATTTTATCCTTCGTGCTCAAAATAAGGGTGAAGAGTTATTCAAATCTGTTTGTGTTGCCTGTCATACCATAAATAAGGGAAGGTTGGTTGGACCTGATTTAAGCGGTGTGTACAAGATAAGAAATGATGAATGGCTGATCAGTTTTATTCGCTCATCTCAGCAATTAATTAAATCAGGAGACTCATCTGCCGTTGCAATTTATGATGAGTATAACAGGATTCCTATGCCAGATAATAAGTTTAGCGATGAACAGATACTCAGCATAATACAATATATTAAAGATACAGATCTGACCTCATCAACAGAAGTTTCACCAGCTGTTGCGGTAACAGCAGTACCCAAAGATAGTCTTGACATGCAGTTTAATGTCGAAACCACTTCAAGAGGAAGGTCATTGTTTAGTGGATATATCCCGTTCACAAATGGAGCATCGCCATGTAATGCCTGCCATAACATAAATGATCAGACTATTTTGGGCGGTGGTAATTTAGCCCTTGATCTGACCGGCTCCTATATTAAACTCGGACCGGCTGGTTTAAAGGCCATTATTTCAAATCCGCCCTTTCCGGTTATGAAAACTGCAATGATCAACCATGAGATTACTGAAGATGAAATTCAGGCTTTACTCTCACTGCTTAAATCAGTAAGTGAACAAAAATATGCTTATCAGATTCCTGGTAAAGCAGGTTTACTTTTTTTCTCAATTGCATTTGTTTTCGCCCTGGTATTGCTTGTTCATATATACATATTCTACGACAACAGAAAAATTACCTGATTTTTTATTTATTACAAATGCTTGAGAAATTTATTATTTATAAGAAGATTTAACATCAATTACCATGAGTTGGATAAAAGATTTGATTTCCCCGAAAACCAGGCAATGGGAAGAGTTTTATCGTAACCGCTGGCAGCACGATAAAGTAGTACGAAGTACGCATGGAGTAAATTGTACAGGTGGCTGTAGCTGGAATATTCATGTTAAAGAGGGCATTGTGGTATGGGAGATGCAGGCCCTCGATTATCCCTTGCTCGAAAGTTCACTTCCCCCTTATGAACCAAGGGGCTGTCAAAGAGGAATATCTTTCTCGTGGTACTTATACAGCCCTGTCCGGGTTAAATACCCGATGATCAGGGGCGTCCTGTTTGACTTATTCACAGAAGAAAAGAGACAAACCGGCGATGCTCTGTTAGCCTGGCAAAACATACAAAATGATCCTGAAAAAAGGAAACGATATCAGAAAGCCCGTGGTAAAGGTGGATTAAGGAGAATCAACTGGGATGAAGCCCTTGAGATAATTGGTGCAGCAAATATTTATACAGCAAAAAAATACGGCCCTGACCGCGTGGTTGGTTTTTCTCCAATCCCTGCCATGTCGATGATAAGTTTCGCAGCCGGGTCAAGGTTTCTTCAATTGTTTGGCGGGGTAAACCTTAGCTTCTATGACTGGTACTGCGATTTGCCAAATTCATTCCCTGAGATATGGGGTGAGCAGACGGATGTCGCTGAAAGTGCAGACTGGTATAATGCTAAATTCATCGCAGTAATGGGTGCTAATCTCGGTATGACCCGCACACCTGATGTCCATTTCTTTTCCGAATCGAGACATAATGGAACAAAAACCGTGGTGTTTTCACCCGATTTCAGTATGGTATCAAAATACGCTGATCAATGGGTACCGATACATGCCGGACAGGATGGTGCATTTTGGATGGCAGTGACACATGTGATTTTGAAAGAGACACATGTTGATAAACAAGTTCCGTATTTTATTGAATATACAAAGAGATATACTGACTGTCCCTATCTGGTTGAAATATCAGGCGAAAGCGGCCAATTTGTTCCTGGCAGATTATTGAGGGCTAAGAGTATTGAAAAATTCGCCGATATTGAGAATGGCGACTGGAAATTCCTGAATCTTGATGAAAATACGGGCGATTTTATCTGCCCTTCAGGCAGCTCGGGTCACAGGTGGCAGGAAAAAAAAGGAAACTGGAACCTGAGACATAACGATGGTGAAACAGGCGCCGGTTACAACCCGGTACTATCATTGATTGACAAGAAAGATGAAATACTTCAGGTTGAGTTCACTGAATTCGCCAGGAACCGAAAATCCAGGCGTGGCGTACCAGTGAAATATCTTCAGACAAATGAGGGTAAGGTCATTTATACCACCATTTATGATCTCATTATGGGTCAGTATGGTATTAACAGAGGTCTTGATGGCGATTATCCTACCTCTTATGATGATGCCTCTTCGGCCTATACTCCCGCCTGGCAGGAAATCTATACAGGAATAAGTGCAGGTACGGTCATACAGTTTTCTAGAGAATGGTGTCGTACGGCTGAGGTTACCCAGGGGAAATGTATGATAATCATAGGTGCCGGAGTGAATCACTGGTATCACAGCAATTTAATGTACCGTGCCGCTACAATGGCTTTGATTCTCACAGGCTGTATTGGAGTGAATGGAGGAGGAATGAATCATTATGTAGGGCAGGAGAAGCTTGCCCCCTTTGATTCATGGGGAGCCATTATGTCGGGAAAAGACTGGAATATCCCGGCAAGGTTTCAGCAAACGCCAATCTGGCATTATATACATTCCGATCAATGGAGGTACGACGGTAATCAGGCCGATTACAATACTGTGCCTCAGAATGATTTTTCCTCCCATCATTCTGCTGATATGATCGTTAAAGCTGTAAGGAATGGATGGATGCCTTTTTTCCCACAATATGATAAAAATAATTTTGAAATTGCTAATGAAGCAAAGAAAGCAGGTGCCAAAGATGATAAGGGTATTCAGGAATTTGTGATCAGCCAGTTGAAGAAGGGATCGTTGAAATACTCTGTAATGAATCCTGATGAAGAAGTGAATTTCCCACGCGTATGGTTTATCTGGAGGGGAAATGCCCTTTTATCTAGTGCAAAGGGACATGAATATTTCCTGAAACACTACCTTGGAACTCATCATAACGATATCGCCGATGAAGTGGCTAAAGAGTTCATAAAAGAAATTGAATGGAAGGAAAATGCACCTGAGGGTAAAATGGACCTTGTTGTTGATCTGAATTTCAGGATGGATACTTCAGCTCTATATTCCGATATTGTACTTCCGGCAGCATCGTGGTATGAAAAGGCTGACCTAAATAGTACGGATATGCATTCATTCATACATCCTCTAGCTCCTGCCATTCCCCCGGTATGGGAATCCAAAAGCGATTGGGAAATCTTCCGTGAAATAGCCAGGGTAACCAGCGAAGTGGCTAAAAAGCACTTGCCCGAACCGTTACTCGATATTGTAAATCTTCCTATTGGTCATGATACAAAAGGTGAAATCTCCCAATCATCAATAAAAGATTGGTACACCGGTGAATGTGAACCTGTCCCCGGAAAATCCATGCATAATATTGTAACTGTTGAAAGAGATTACACCAGGATTTACGAAAAATTCGTCAGCCTTGGGAAGAATGTTCGAAAAGGTCTTGGTGGGCACGGGATATCCTTTCCCTGCGAGGATTTTTATGACCAGTTGTTACAAGACAAAGATCATATTAACAAGATCGGCCAGGAAACTTATCCCTCAATTTATGAAGATACAGAAGCAATAAATGCTGTATTGCTTCTTTCTTCAGTTACAAACGGCATAATAAGTGGCAGAGCCTATATAGATGCAGGAAAGAATGCAGGAGTCGATCTTAGCGAAATAAGCCCGGTAAACAATGATACTTGCTTCACATTTAACGATCTGCAGGCACAACCCCGCAGGTTGCTTAATTCCCCTCTATGGTCAGGTCTGATGAATAATGGAAGGGCCTATTCTGCATTTACATTAAATATTGAGCACCTGATACCCTGGCGAACACTTACGGGTCGTCAGCATTTGTACCTGGATCATGAGGGTTATATTCAGTTCGGTGAACATCTGCCGACTTACAAACCTTCACCAAGGCCTGAGTTATATGGCGATTTAAGGAAATCGGTGGCTGAAGGGAAATCCAGGCTGTTAAATGTTCTTACTCCACACGGGAAATGGCATATCCACTCTACCTACGGCGATACTTTACGCATGCTGACCCTGTCAAGAGGGATGGAACCTTGCTGGTTAAGTGAAAAGGACGCTGAAGAGCTTGAAATCCAGGATAATGACTGGGTGGAAGTAATGAATGACAATGGTGTTTATTGTACCCGTGCATGTGTAAGTTCCCGCATTCCTTCTGGAATATGCATCATATACCATTCACCCGAACGAACCTATTCAGTGCCAAAATCACCGGGCAGGGGCAATAAAAGGGCCGGTGGTCACAACAGTTTAACCAGGGTCCACCTTAAACCCAACCTGTTGGTTGGAGGATATGGACAGTTTACTTTCGGTATGAATTATTGGGGACCTGTTGGTGTGAATCGGGATACATTTGCACTAATCAGGAAATTAGATAATGTCACTTTTTAATTTTTCTAAATATTTTTCAAGATGAACATCAGATCACAAATCGCCATGGTATTTCACCTTGACAAGTGCATTGGCTGTCATACTTGTTCAATTGCATGTAAAAATATCTGGACCGACAGAAAAGGGGCTGAATATATGTGGTGGAACAATGTTGAAACAAAACCCGGAACCGGATATCCGCGCAAATGGGAAGATCAGGATATGTTCAAAGGAGGTTGGGAGAAAAGTGGAGAATCGATAAAACTTAAGGGTGCAGGAAAATTCAAGGGGTTGAAAGTTCTTTTTCATAATACAAATATGCCAACTATAGATAATTATTATGAGCCTTGGACCTATCAATACGACAAACTGCTTGATGCTCCTGAAGGTGACGATCAACCTACTGCAGAGGCAATTTCACTTATAACCGGTGAAAAGATAACTCCAAAATCGGGTCCTAACTGGGATGATGATCTGGGGGGATCTCCAATGTATGCCAGAAATGATGTGAATTTCAAAGATTTAAATCAAATCGAGAGGGATTCTCTCTTTGAGCTTGAAAGAATGGCAATGTTCTATCTCCCAAGAATTTGTAATCATTGTGCCAACCCGGCATGTGTTGCAGCTTGCCCTTCAGGCGCTATTTATAAGCGGGGAGAAGACGGGATCGTCCTGATTAACCAAAAAAAGTGCAGGGCATGGCGACTATGCGTTACAGCCTGCCCGTATAAAAAGGTATATTTTAACTGGAATACAGGGAAATCAGAGAAATGCATCCTTTGTTATCCGCGCATAGAAACAGGTCAGGCTCCGGCATGCATGCATTCGTGCGTTGGACGTATAAGATACCTGGGAGTATTACTATATGATGCAGACAAAATTGAAAAAGCTGCTTCTTGCGAGGATAAAGAACTGATCAAATATCAACTTGACCTGTATCTTAATCCAAATGATCCTGAAGTAATCATTAATGCAAAAAAAGCCGGTATAGCTGATTCCACTATGGATGCTGCCAGAAAATCACCAGTATGGAAGTTTGTTAAGGAATGGGGATTGGCTTTACCTCTCCATCCGGAATTTCGGACACTTCCAAGCCTGTTTTACGTATTGCCTCTGCTTCCTTCTATGGCAAGTATGGAAAACGGCTTCTACAACACTACTAGCAACTCTCTTTGGGACAACGTTGATAATTCGAGACTTCCAATGAAATACCTGGCGAACCTTTTCAGTGCAGGAGATACAGTTGTGATAAAAGATATCCTGAAAAAACTGATGGCGGTCAGGGTGCACAGACGATCGGTTACTGCAGGTGATATAAGTCAGGAAGAAGCATTTAAAGCCCTCCGGGATTCGGAACTATCCTCCGAAACAGCAGATGCTATTTTCAGATTAACATCTTTGGTTCATTTCAGCGACAGGTTTGTTATTCCTCCAGCGCACAGGGAAGAGGCTATTGAATTAATTGAACAAACCACAATAAGAAAAGAGAACTCAGGCTTTGGATTTTTGGAAAAACCGGAACGGGGATTGTAATATGAAAGATTTAAGTCATTATATGTTGCTTGCTGAACTTTTCAGATACCCTTCGAAAGAGATGAAAGCCTATTTAGGAAAATGGAAAGATCTTATTCTTATCTCTGATCCTGAACTGATGCTGAAATTTGAATTGTTTGCTAATCACATTCATAATAAGCCTTTATCCTTTCAACAGGAATACTATATCAGTACTTTCGATGTGCAAGCATTGTGTTTCCTCGATATTGGATATGTTTTATATGGAGAAGATTATAAACGAGGAGTTTTTCTGGTCAATATCAAAAAAGAACAAATAAAGGCTTCAAATGATTGTGGACGCGAGTTACCTGATCATTTACCAAATATTCTGACCCTGTTATCAAAAATGCAAGATCAGGATTTGGTTGAAGAACTCATTTATTCGATATTAATTCCGGCGGTTCATGAAATGATTTTAAAATTCAGTAGAGGGAATAACTTATATCAAGGTTTACTGGAAATACTCGTTACAATCATGGAAGCAGATTATCCTGAATCGTCCTATGAAAGGTTTAATTTCGGAGTTCGAAAAAAAACCGACCATTTCGAGTCTTCCTCTGAAGGAAAGGATATGCCGTATGGATGTAATATGTGAAATTTATACAAACTCGCATGAACGAAATTATCTTTTTTATTGTGCTGCCTTACCTGGCTATTATTTCCTTGATTGTTGGAAGTATTTACAGATATCGGTTCCACGGCTTTCAGGTATCCTCTCTCTCCAGCCAGTTATTGGAAAGCAAACTTTTATCCTTTGGAAGCAGACCATTCCACTGGGGTATAATCGTATTATTTTTCGGACACCTCATCGCATTTTTAGTCCCAGGAGCAATATTAGCATGGAACGGGAAACCCATACGTTTATACATCCTTGAGATATCCGCATTCTCTTTTGGTATTATAACTTTTATTGGCCTTACTGTTCTTATTATCAGACGTATACAAGTTAAAAGAATCCGTTTTGTAACCACCAGGATGGATATATTTGTTTACCTGATACTTTCAGTTCAGATAATTACAGGTTTATATACTGCGTTTTTCATCAGGTGGGGTTCTTCATGGTTTGCAATGGTATTGACACCTTACCTATGGTCGATCTTTTCATTTAGCCCGGATGCTACAACAGTCATGACCCTGCCGGTTATGGTAAAAATTCATATGGTTTCGGCCTTTGTTCTTCTCGGGATGATACCCTACACAAGGGTTATGCACTTTCTGGTTTATCCTTTTCCCTATATAGGGCGGAATTACCAACAGGTGATCTGGAATAAGAAAAATATGATTAGTACAGAATCAGAAAGCAGAAAACTTGCGAAAAAGTCTGGGTAAATTTAATCTGGGAACTTCGGTATATCATCAATGTTGTCTTTTCGGTATATCATCAATGTTGTCTTTCCTGATCATTGGGAATTATTTTAATGTGAATCCTGAACCGCGTAATCCCATAGTTGCAAAGTACGAAGCAATAATGCTGTCCCTGAGAATTAATAAAAATAGAACTGTCAAAAATTCAAATTTGGAAGGTGATATGCAAATTACTTATCGAGGTAACTGCAAAATTTTTTCATTTAGTCACAAAGAGAAAGAATTACGCTTTGAGCGGGTTTCAGACCTTCACTAGCTGACTGAAAACTTCCCACAATACGATCCCTACACTCACTGAAACGTTTAATGAGTGTTTTGTCCCCGATTGTGGGATTTCAATACATACATCGCTCAGGTCAATCACATTCTGTTCAACCCCGTGCACTTCATGTCCAAATACAATGGCGTACTTTTGCTCCGATTGGAGGTTTATGTTTTGCAGACTTGTGCTTCCTTCGGTCTGCTCGGCTGAAAAAATAAAATAACCTTCTGATTTAAGTTTTCTGACGATCTTAAGTGTGTCTTCAAAGTATTCCCAGTTAACCGATTCTGTTGCTCCAAGAGCTGTTTTATGGATGTCTTTATGCGGTGGACAAGCAGTAATTCCGCATAAATAAAGCTTTTCAATGCGAAATGCATCACAGGTTCGGAAAATGGAGCCGATATTATTCAGACTTCTTACATTATCGAGTATTACACATACCGGAATTTTTCCAACAGTCTTGAATTCTTCAACGCTGATCCGGTTAAGTTCTTCAATTGCCAATTTCCTCATAAGGTAAAACAATTTTTATTCGCGCTAAATTATAGATTAAAGCTTACTTAAGTGAAAAAAAATGGATATTTTCGTGATCTGATTTAAATCGTCAAAAGACCTCAGGAAATGAATATTCATGAATACCAGGGTAAATCCATCCTAAAGAATTACGGAGTAGCCGTACCCGTTGGTTTTGTAGCTGAATCACCGGAAGCAGCTGTTGAACTGGCAAAGAAAATACAAACTTTAACAGGAACAAAAACCTGGGCCGTAAAAGCTCAGATACATGCTGGTGGTCGTGGAAAAGGGGGTGGTGTAAAAATTGCAAAATCACTTGATGATGTAAAACAATACACAAAAGACATTATTGGAATGAATCTGATTACCCATCAGACTGGTCCTGAGGGAAAGATGGTTCATAAAGTTCTTATCGAACAAGGAATTTTTTACCCCGGGGAAAGTAAAATCCGTGAGTTTTATATGAGTATTCTTCTGAACAGAAGTACGGGCAGGAACATAATAATGTATTCAACTGAAGGGGGAATGGATATCGAAACAGTGGCTGCAAATACACCGCATTTGATTTTTAAGGAGGAGATTGATCCGAAAGTCGGGCTGATGCCTTTTCAATCTAGACGGATAGCCTTCAACCTGGGTTTAAGCGGGAAAGCCTTTAAAGAAATGATCAAATTCGTCCATGCTTTATACAATGCCTATGTTGGATCGGATGCATCGCTATTCGAGATTAACCCTGTTTTCAAAACTTCTGACGACCTTATTCTGGCAGCGGACAGCAAGGTAAATCTGGAAGATAATGCACTCTACCGTCACCCCGACTTTGTTGAGATGCGGGATCTTTATGAAGAAGATCCGACCGAAGTCGAAGCGGCAAAATATGATCTGAATTTTATCAAACTTGATGGAAACGTAGGATGTATGGTCAATGGAGCCGGACTGGCTATGGCAACCATGGATATCATTAAATTATCAGGAGGGGAGCCTGCCAATTTTCTGGATGTGGGAGGTACAGCTAATGCCGAGCGTGTTGAAGCAGGATTCCGTATCATTTTAAAAGAACCGGCGGTTAAAGCAATCCTGATTAATATTTTCGGGGGAATTGTACGTTGCGACCGTGTAGCTCAGGGAGTTGTAGATGCCTATAAATCCATTGGAGATATTAAAATTCCTGTAATTGTAAGGCTGCAGGGAACCAATGCAGTTGAAGGTAAAAAACTTATCGACGATTCGGGTCTGAAGGTTTATTCAGCTATTTCATTGCAGGAAGCCGCTGATCTTGTTAAAGAACTCGTTTAACAGACCTGCCAATCCACATCCTTCCTTGACACCGGCATCGTCATACACCTCGCTCCCCCACCTCCCCGGGCTAATTCTGAGCCATCAATGGTAATAACGCAGCGTTTGTATTGTTTGGGATCAGATTTACCGGCAGTAACATCTTTTGCTTTTAAAATCTCAAATCCTGCTTTATTCATGTTTTCAAGAGTATATGTATTACGGTTATACCCGATTACCTTACCCGGTGCAAAGGCTAAAAAGTTAGCGCCACTATGCCATTGCTCCCGCTCCTGAATCATGTCATCTCCTTTTCCTCCACAATATGTTATCTGAACTTCCATTCCCAGAGTTCTCAGTATGAATGGGATATTCTCCACTATTGAAATGGAATTGACTTTACCATGTTCAAGCTCAATATGCACCGTTTTAAACCTGTTAGGAGTGAGAATCAATGGCTCATATACCATGCAGCAATCTTTGTCGAGCAAAGTAAATACCATATCAAGATGAATAAATGACTCCGGTTCAAAGGGCAATTCCTGAACGATTACATGCTGTTTCTTCTCACTTATTTTTAACTGTTCCAGTATAAAATCAATTCCCTGCGATGAAGTTCTGGCGCCAATTCCGATTATCAGTATGTCTTCCCTTGCCACCAGAATATCTCCGCCTTCGATTTTTAATGAAGTATCCAATGTTTTTTTTGTCAGGGGATCAATTGTCTTGGCCTTAAATACAGGATGGTATTCGAAAACCGATTGCATAATAAAGGATTCCCTTACTCTAACGCGGTTCGCCATTGAGGCAATAAGTACTTTGTTATGAATTGAAATGGAAGCATCCCGGGTGAAAAAAAAGTTGTGCAGAGGTGCAAGACTATAATTGTCTTCATTGAGAAAGTTGGTTATTGAATCCCTTCTTATGGGCACTCCCTGTATCAGCTGGTTAGCCAGATCATGATTGTTTTCTTCCATCAGGAAGTTTATAAGACCCGTCTGAGCTTCATTCTGACATATTTCACGGATCAGTTTTTCCTTACATGCAGGGATTGAAAGAACATCTTTTAAAAGATCTTCCACATACAGTGTATTGGTAATGCCGGCAAGCAGACAGCTAAGCTGGGTATACTCTTTCTGAACAACGGACAGGTTTAGAATATCGCTGTACAGTGCCCTTTGGGCATTCCGGGGAGTCATGTTCTCTACCTCCAGACCCGGTTTATGGAGAATAACTGCCTCAAGTTCACCAATCTCGGAGTTTACCTGTATGTTGATTTTTTTCTGCATAATTCAATTAATTAAATTCTGATCTGTTCCTTCTTATGAAATACCAAAGTTAAGAATTTATATTTCGCGAAGATTTTGATTATTTTTAATCAGGGACATTTTCCAAATGCCCATTTTCATTTATAAAACCTTATAAATAAGCGCAATAAGAAAAGGCACCATTATAGTCAAAACAACACCGTGAACCAAAGAAACAATAAGATATTCTTTACCTGAAGCTTTTAAAATTACCGGTAATGTTGTATCCATTGAAGTTGCGCCCGCTGCGGAAACCGGAGCTACTTTACCGAAATACCTGCTGAAAAAGGGGGCGAAAAGCAGGCTGATGATTTCACGGATTATATTCGCAAGCAATGCAAGTGTGCCCATACTCTCCCCCGAAAATTGGGTTATAAGTACACCGGAAAGACTGTAATATCCAAAGCCGGCGCCAATGGCCAGTGAATTTTTCAGATCCACTCCCGGGATGAGCCAATTGTAAAGTAGTATTCCCAGAAATGTGCCAATAATGGTTGAGATTGGAACAAGCAAGATTTTCAGGCTAACGGATCTGAGAATTTCCGGAAGTCGTGGATCGCTTCCAAACGAAAGGCCAATAAAAATCATCAGTACATAAAGTACGATAATGCTGAGCCGGTCAAAAGATATATCGGCAGGAAGGATTCCTGTCTGTCCGAAAATTATTCCGGCAAGAAAAAACAGTACAATTATCAGACTACTTTTCATCCTTGTTCAATATATATCGGTAGAGAAAAAATGCTGTGAAAATACTTCCTGCAATAGCAAATAGTGAAATCAGCAATGCATCCAAACCTATTCCGGCAAGGTTTTTCATTATTTCCGGTTTTGTGCCAACACTCAGCCCCATAAAAAATAGCAAAAGGTAAATGATATAAAGTGTTGCTTTGTCAGTTATATTGTTGAATCCATTTAAACGGGAAAAAGCAAAGCCTGCAAGAGTTCCGGCCAGCAATAGTATCAGGATAATCCACATGGTTTGAGGGTGATTAAAGGCTCTTCAAAAAGTTGTAAATGTAATAAAATTGGGAATATCTTTAAGGAATTCTAAATTCAGAACATTTATCCTCTCACACCGTCACGCGTTACGCGTTACGAGGTGACGAAGGTGACGAAGTTACGACTTGTCGGCCGTCACGCGTAATCAGGTTAGGAGGTTACGACTAATCGTCACGCCGTCACGCCCGTCACTCGTCACGTCCTTCTCTTCACGTTTCCCCCCTTCAAAAAATATCCCTACTTTTGACCATTCTTAATAGTGAAAAATGAATATTCCCGACTGGCAAATCCGAACCGAACTCCTGCTTGGAAAAGAAGCACTCATCAAACTTAAAAACGCGCATGTTTTTGTCCTGGGACTGGGTGGAGTGGGTGCATATACAGCCGAGATGCTTTGCAGGGCCGGAATAGGCCGTATGACAATTGGCGATGGCGATAGAGTGCAGCCCTCCAATATAAACCGTCAGTTGATTGCAATGGAAAGCACACTTGGGGAAGAAAAAGCTGAAGTGATGGCCCGGAGACTCCGGGAAATCAATCCTGAAATTGAACTAAGGGTAATAACAGAATTTCTACATGAAGAGAAGTTGGATTCGGTTCTGGAAACGCATTACGATTATGTGGTTGATGCAATCGATACCTTATCACCAAAGGTTTTTCTGATAATCAGGACGCTTGGGAAAGGTTATCCTATTGTAAGCTCAATGGGAGCGGGAGGAAAACTGGATCCTTTGCAGGTTATGGTTACGGATATCTCAAAATCTTATAATTGCCGGCTGGCACACAGTTTGCGCAAACAGTTGCACCGGATGGGCGTTCATAATGGATTCAAGGTAGTTTTCTCTCCTGAAACCGTTTCCAGAAACTCTGTAAAACTGATAGATAATGAAGCGAACAAGCGTTCTACGGTTGGAACCATCTCGTATATGCCTCCGCTGTTCGGTTGTGTTATGGCATCGGTAGTTTTAAGGGAACTTGTTTTACAATAGAATATTTTATTCCCGGAATAATGCAACGCCTGTTGTATATCTTTGCCCCATTCTGAAAACCATACCGGAATATTAAAAGAATTTAACAGAATTATCCGATATTTGCATAAAAAACATTCACAACCAATTTTTTAATCATGAAGAAGTATATAATAGTATTGATTCTGGCTATGGGAATGGCCGGAAATATAAGTGCACAGTCACTTAGTTTCGGAATAAAAGGAGGACTGAACTATTCAAAATTGAAGTTCGATGAAATTTCGAACATCACAACCGGAACTACTTCCTATAATCTTATGCAGGATGAATCATTCCAGGGTTTTCATATCGGGGTAATGGGAAGATTAAAAGTTTTTAACCTGTTTGTTCAACCTGAACTTTTGTTCAATACTTCCGGAGGAAAGGTACTGGTTGAGGAAATTAAGGCTGGAGGAAACATTAGTACTGTGAAACAGGTAAAGTATAATAAACTGGATCTGCCTGTAATGGTAGGGATGAAATTCGGACCTGCAAGGATTAATGTCGGACCTGTAGCCTCGGTAGTTTTATCATCAAATTCAGAAATTGATGAAATTGTAACCGGGCTCGAAACCGAATCTAAGGGAGCTACCTTTGGATTTCAGGCAGGAGTAGGACTCGATATTCTTAAAAAATTAACATTCGACTTGAGATACGAAGGCGGACTGAGCAAACTCGGAGATAAACTTACAGTTGGAGGTAATGATTATGCATTTGATTCGAGGGACAGTAAGTTTTTGGTGAGTGTTGGATTTTTCTTTTAATTTTCATCAACTGCCTGGGACTTAAGCCTCCGGCAATTAATGAAAAACCTTATTAATTTATGGGCTACCGGCTGATTTCCCTTAAAGCACAAACAGATTATTCTGAAGCTGAGTTAAGGGGAATGATTGGTCAGGAGCTTCATCTCCGCGAATTCACCTATACCATTGAAGGAAAAAGTCTCGATGCCCGTCGGAGATCAGATATACACTGGCTTTTGCGAATTGGCGTTTCATCTCCCGGACTCAGGGGTGGAGCAGAAGTTTTATCGCCCGCGATTGAAATCCCCCGGAAGAAAAGGAATAAAAAGGTTGTAATTGTCGGAAGTGGTCCATCAGGATTCTTTGCTGCACTTTTACTTCAAAAGGCCGGTTTTTCAACTATTATCATCGAAAGAGGCAAGGATGTTACCCAAAGAGCCAAAGGAATTAATGCTTTCGAGAAGTCCGGCAAATTTGATCCACAGGCGAATTATGCTTTCGGGGAAGGAGGGGCTGGAACTTTTTCGGATGGTAAACTTACGTCACGAAGCAAACATATCAGTTCCGAAAGGCAGTTTATTCTAAACTCATACATCCGTGCCGGAGCGCCGGCTGAAATCGCTTACATGACACACCCGCACCTGGGAAGCGACAAGCTGAAAATAATTGTTAAAAACCTGCGTGAGGAATATGAATCACTTGGTGGCGCCATGCATTTTGAAACCCGTCTAACGGATCTTGAAATAAGCCATGGAAGGGTATTGTCTGCGATCAGTGATAAAGGGAGTTTTAATGCTGATTATTTTATCATTGCCCCGGGTCATTCTGCTTATGAAACCTACAGAATGCTTATCCGAAAGGGAGTGGCATTCCAACCCAAAAACTTCGCTATCGGGAGCAGGATGGAACATCCACAGCAGGTTATCAATATGTCACAATGGGGAAAAGCGAGCCTGCCTGGAGTAAAAGCTGCAGAATACCGGCTCACTTCAAATCCTGCCGGAGCCCTGCCGGTTTATACTTTTTGCATGTGTCCGGGCGGAATCGTGGTTCCTGCAACAGCATATGAAAACAAAAATGTTGTAAACGGTATGAGCAATTACCAGCGCAACCTGAAATTTGCCAATGCGGCCTGTGTTGCCGGGGTAAATCCGTATGAACTTATAGGGGAGAATGCAGATGCTGAGGCGGTCCTTAACTGGGTCGAGGCTCTTGAAACGAAATTTTTTGAATCCTCAGTTCATTACCAGGCGCCTTTCTGCAGTATTGATGATTTTATTAAACGCAGGGAACCGCGCATAATTCCTGAAAGCTCTTATCCGCTTGGGCTAAAACCATCGCCATTATGGGATCTTTTACCCGCAAAGGTGAGTAGCTCTATGCGTGCAGGTCTGACAGATTTTTGCAGGAAGATTAAAGGTTTTGAAACCGGAATTATCATGGGACTTGAAAGTAAGACTTCTGCACCGATCCAGGTTGTTCGTGATGAAGCCCGGAATTGCACGGGAATTGAGAATCTTTATATTTCGGGGGAGGGAAGCGGGTTTGCAGGAGGGATTATCTCGAGCGCGGCAGATGGGGTAAAGACGGCGATAACAATTGGATTAAGCGCAGACACCGCTTTGCGGTGACGCTACGTCGCAATGGAAACGCGGTTTTAAACTTGCTTTAACTGCTGATTAGCGTCCCAACGTTTAGACAGATTTGCGTTTAAGTTTTATATAAAAATCATACCCTACTGGCAGCAATTCCCGCAACAGATCCCGTGCTCCAGGCAACCTGTAGGTTAAATCCTCCTGTATCAGCATCCAGGTCAAGTACCTCTCCGGCAAAGAAAAGGTTTTTGATTAGTTTTGACTCCATTGTTTTTGACTCTATTTCGTCAATACTTACCCCGCCTGCTGTTATTATTGCTTCCTTAAACGACCGGTAACCGGTAATTTTGAAACGCATATCCTTCATTAATGACATGATTTTTCGCCTTTCCTTCGAACTGACCTGGTGACATTCTTTTTTCGGATCGAGTGACAGGAGTTTGAAAAATACGGGAATCATGCTGGAAGGCAGCCAGAGTTTAAAGACATTTTCGAGTTGTTTTTTTCCGTTCTCGTTGAGGTCGCGGATAAGGCGGGCATCAAGTTTTTGCTCACTGAGAGCCGGTTTGAGGTCAACAGATACTTCTGTCTGATGACCCGCACGCAGAGCGTCAACTGCAATACGGCTGAGAGTAAGGATTATGGGACCGGATAGCCCGAAGTGAGTAAACAACATCTCACCAAAATCTTCGGCCTGTTTTTTATCATTTACCCAAAGTATTGCCTTCACGTTTTTAAGCGACAATCCCTGGAGCGTCCCTGCCATGTCACCCCCGGTTTCCAGCGGCACCAGTGCCGGACGTAATGATTCGATTCTATGACCGGCTGACTGTGCCAACTTATAGCCATCACCTGTTGAACCTGTTGCAGGGTACGATTTTCCACCGGTACAGACAATAACCGCTGTTGCATCGATTTGTTGATTTTCTCCGGTATCTTCAATAATTACACCCTTAATTTTCTTATCTGTTATTAAAAGATCAGAGACCCTGCTCTCATAACGGAACTCAACATGGTATTTATTCAGCCAGCGTAATAGTGCGTTCAGCACATCGGAAGCCTTATTGGAAGCAGGGAACACACGTTCGCCCCGTTCGGTAATGGTTTCAAGTCCATATTCTTTAAGAAGTCCGATTATATCCCCCGAGAAAAACCTGGAAAAGGCTGATTTGAGAAACTTACCATTGGGATGAACCTTCGAAAGGAATTCCGGTACCGGCGCCATGTTGGTGATGTTGCACCGCCCTTTGCCCGTTATCAAAAGTTTCCTGCCAGGCTGACGCATTCTTTCAATGACTAATACCTTTGCTCCTGATTCTGCAGCTTTTCCGGCAGCAAGAAGTCCTGCAGGACCTGCGCCAATAACAATAATATCATATTTATCAGGATTTTGCATTATGCATTATTGTAATCAGAACCAGTTTAGGAATTCAGAGCCGTATGTATTCCCAGTCTTTGATTTCATCGAATTTTGAATACGCTGCTTTTGCCGAGGGATGTTGAAGTACAGATTCTACTGTGACTTCGGGAAGAAGAACATCAGCGAAACCGTTTTTTACAAAAAAGAAATTAAAACCAAGATCATTTGCCCCAACCAGCCGGTAGCCTTTCTTTTTAGCCAGGTTTGTCATTGCCACAGGAGAAGCTCCGTGATAAACAGGATGTTTGCCCGGGAATACGTATTCTGGATCGTAAGGAACAACAATGTTTTCCAAACCGAATTCATTATGGGTTTCAATAAGGACAACCCTGGGTTGGACGACGTTAATAGCATCCCACACCCAGTAATCATAGCCATCAATGTCAATAGAGAGTAAGCCAATCTCCCCCGAAAAACCGGCAGAAGTGATAATTTCGTTAATGTTTTCGCGCTTTACCATGGAACATGAGAAGGAGGGAGGATAAGACCAGGGATGAGGATAACGACTGAAAAACTTCATCCCTCTCTTAATTGCAGACGGATTGCCATCAATAAAAAGTCCGTGCCAGCCGAAATTGAAGAACAGGTTTGCGGAGTTGCTGTTTATGCCATCGTCGGATCCGATTTCAATAAAGACTTTATTGTCCATTCCAATAAGAGAGAAGATAAAAAGCAGTTTCCCATCCTCTTCGAACTGTGAGAAAACCCGGAAACCGGTTTCAGAGAATGCCGGAACACTTCCTTTTTCCTTCATCTGCTGATATTGGTGAAATAATGCTCTCTGACTTATTCCAACAGCGGGGGAGAAACGGTTACGCAGTTTCAGGATGAGGAATTTGTCTTTCAGGAAATTTTTTAAACGGGAGTTCATTAGAGAGAAAAGCATTATGATGGAAGGATAAAATTAAATAAAAAACTGATGATACAAGGAATTATTGTCAGGCAGTTTTTGACCGGGGTGCAAATATATCCAGATTTTGTGTAAAACAACTTCAGAGAGGTGTTTTAATTCATATGTTTAACATCTGATTGAAACCTGGGAATCTCTTTTTTATAACCGGTAAATTAAGCGCAGTCCCGCCATAAGCGGGACGCAAGGACGCAATTAAACTGCAGTTTTACTGATTCCCGGTTGCGTTTTTTATTCCGCAAATGGATCTGTTATCAAGCCTGCCCGGGATCAGCCTGTTTTTCTTCCTCCATACAATGGGTATTATATTTACTGTGGTATTTTTTCCTCCAGTCATTACTCTTATGACTGTGTGAACCCGGAGAAACACCTGTAAGGAGAATTTTTGAAAGGATAAATAATCCGGCTGTTTGCCAGAAACCAAGCGCCGGTCCGTTAAACAATGAAGGGATCAGACAGTTCCAGAGGCTCATGGTAACAAAAACGCATTGATTATACATATACTGGAATATTTATTATTTTAGGAAAAAAATTTAGCATGAAAATATATAAGAGGAGTTTGTTGAAATGTTTAATATGGACACACCCCGCCAATTGGAGTCAATCAAAGAATTACCTGCATCCGGATCGTTTAAATTGATTCTTACCGGACATCATTGCGTGGTTAAGGCTGGAGATTAATTACTTACCACAATCACAAAAACTCCATTTCCCCTTATAACCTCCTTACTTATTGATATACCGGATTGTTTTAAGAAATAGTGTATGCCACCGTTTTTCATATATACCCTGAAATTACGGTAATGATCTCCTCCTGCAAGTCTTTCAATTCCAAAGGCAAAAGAACGTGAAAATCCTTTTGGCATAGGGTAATTGTAATCAAGGATAATAAGTTTTGAAGCAATACGCTTCATCTCTGAAAGGATTTTTATTGCAAGTTCTGTATCAAACTGATGAATAGCCATTGAGGTAACTGCCACGTTAAACTCTTTGTCTTTGTAACATGAAAGATCCGAAGCATCACGGTATTCAAAACGTACATTTTTTGAATCTCTTTTTATTGCGGATCTTCTGGCTGTGTCTATTATTTCTTCGGAAAGGTCAATACCTGTGACATGTGTGGCTTTTTTGGCAATGGCAATTGCGAGTGAGCCCGTACCGCAAGCAATATCAAGAATCCTGTGGAATGGCTCAATGTTGTTTATTACACTATCATGCAGCCTTGATAATATCGGATCAATCGTAACCTGGTAAAAAAACCCTTTAAATGAAAAGTCCATAAATTATCGTTCACTCTGCAAAAGTTCGAACGGATCAAACAAACCATAATCCATCAGGAAATATTCTGAAGCATCAGGAATTTCTTTAGGTGCATTGTTCCAGGAGTGGGGGCCGAAAATCCAGTTATCATTTTTCTCGTAGAAAAAACCAAAGGTATTCTTAAGACTCCCATAGACTTTTACTGCTATTTCGTTGGATCCATTGGTTAATAAATCAGTAATGTCGAGTTCATATGGATTCCGGAAAATCACTCCTGCAGATTTCCCGTTTACCAATACTTCAGATAAAGTACCGTTCCATTCTTTCAACATGACTTTATAATACGCACCTGGCTGAAGGTCAATACTGTATGATCGGGAGTAAGTTACCTTATGAGGGTAGAATGGAAGACCCGCTTCACGCCAGGATCCCATGGATTCTATCTCTCCTCCTGTTATTTCAAATCCCGGTTTCGATGGTTTCACGAGAAAATCACCCAGTATATATACAGGCATGATTTCAGCCAATATGTTCATCCTGGACGCATGCAGTGACAGAGTATTTTTGCCTTGTTTAAGAAATTCTCCGATCTTATAAACAGGAAAATCCCTGTCAATCCAGTATTCTCCCGGAACTTTTTCGACAGGTTGCCCGTTGACTCTGACCTGCCAGAATTCGGGGCGCTCAACAACCGCATGGATGGATTTCAGCGCTTCTTTGTCTATGTTATTGCTGATCTGAAAATGATAGTTGGCTTCAAATCCCGAATCTTCCCTGAAAAGTGAATCAAGCTCCAGGTAATCCCGTTTGTACTGAATTTTATGTTGCCATGGATTGCCCATTTCAATTCCATTTTCCCTGAATAGTCCAATCAATGCGTCCATGAAATAAATATCATTCTTCTGAGACCTTGAAGTTTTCAGATCAAGGTAATTTATCACCAGGACATTATTTTCTTCACGATTTACTTTAATGGATTCGGAATTTTCTATAATCCTTTCATTTATTTTATTGGGGTCATACTCTGGTTCAGCCGGTTGCCTGCTTGTCACTGCAAATAAAGCGCTTCCCACCGGTTCAAGATCAACCCGGAAGGACACCATTCCGGCCATATGTTTTGCCGGATAACTATTTATTTTACCGGAAAGTAAATCGAACCTGGTGACATATTTTCCTCTGACTATTAATTCTGCAATTGCCGTTTCTTTCTGGTGTGAATTCACCATAAACAGGAGTTGTCCGTCATCTGTTATTCTCCGTTGATGATAAAGCATTCCGTTTTTTGTCTGATCATCCATAGAAAATTCATCATTAGCCAGAAGCCTTACGGCATCAGGATCATTCAAGCTTTCAGCGACGGTCCATTGGGAGGAAAACTTTGCTGCCAGATCTTGTACCAGGGAGGTTTGGATTCCGTCAACATAAGGTACGCTGCTTATAAACGATAGGATTTGCCCTCCGGATTCAAGATATTGGTTTAGAATATCAAGGGTGAATTTATCCATATTTTCCATTTCCGCAGGTATCACTACCAGCCTGTAAGAACGCTTTCCAACCTTAAGTTCTCCTTTTCCCGTATTGCCAAGAGTTTTTAAAACGTATTCAGAACCTAGGTCGTATTCGATTTGCTTTTGCTCCATCTGGTAGACAAAAGTTTTAAATCCGTTTCGTATTGAATCAATTGCCTGGTGCTTTACACTACGTAAGAAATACATCCAGGCAGTTGTATTGGGTTGAAGGACAAGTGTTTTGTTTATTTGCTGACCGGATGAAAGGGCGAGGCAAACACGCCCGATATAATCACCCATCAGCCGGTAGTTTTCCCACCAGGGTTCATGATATGAAAAGGAGGGGGGATAATCGAACTTACGAACACCCTTAAGCGAGTAATACGACAAATGCTGGTTGACGAAATTCACACCCAGAACACACTGCCAGTCTACCAGCCGTTTCTGGTTTTCAAAATTCATCTCCCATCCGCCACCCCCATATGTTTCACTCAGCGTTCGGGTCCGCCCTGCCTGGTTTGCAGCACTTAATAATTCTCTCACTGCCCGGTCATTACCGAATTGCCCTCCAAGTCCGGAAGCATCCAGTCTGTTTCCAAGCATATCAATACCTGGTTGCTGGTGCCAGATGTAGAAAGCAGCCTCATCGAAACCATCTGTGGGTTCAGGCCAGCCATGTTCCCAATAGTGTCCTGTCCACTTCAGTCCTTTTTCATCACAATATTTACTCCAGGGTTTGGCCCATTTATCGATAAACATTTCAAGAAGGAGTTCGTAATAGTCGTGTCTTACTTTCCTCCATTCTCCTGTTTCTTCAGCAAGTGAAGGCAGGTTAACTCTTAAATCATAACCCCATCGCTGTTGAAAGGCATCCCATAAACCAGGTGTCCAGCGCATCATAGCGCCATCTGATAATGAGGCTTCCAGGTTAGGTTCATCTGTGAAGACTCCGGGAAGTGTTTTACCGAAATCAGCGAAATTCCTTTCATAACCATTGGTCATGGTAATCTCTATGAACTTTTCAGTAACGCCCTCATACAGCAGGTCAACATACGGGAATCCGCCGTACCATTGCGATCTTTTCGGATAGGTCTTCGTGAATACATAAAAAACACCTTGGCTTCCCAACTCCTTGTCAAGCGATGCAGTAACATCCGTGAACCCTTTCCCTGACTTTTTTAAAACTATTGCAATGGTATCTGATGGTACGATTCTTAGTTTTTCCTGGATTTCCATTTTAAGTCCTGCTCCGTGACTATAAGATTCGGGCATTTGTGCAGGAACATGTCCACCGGCAAAACCCGAAGGGTATGAGTTTTCATCGTAAATCCAGACTTTCATATCCAGTTCCCTGCCTTTCTGAACGGTATAATCGAAAAGTTGAAACCACTCATCCGAAAGATATTCGGTTATAAGTCCTGGACGGGGATGAACAAAAACGCCTCCAATCCCGGCTTTTTTAAATTCATTCATCTGGAAATCAATTCCTTCTTTAGTTATAAGGTCATTCCAGTCCCATAGTGGTGCACTTCGATATTCAGACGGAGGATTATTAAAAAGCTCTTTCAGGTCTGTAACTGTCTGAACATTTTCCTGCACCGGTTTTTTGCTGCATCCTGTCAGAGAGAAAAGCGTTGCTGTGATAATTAGTAAATAAATTTTTTTCATTGTTTTTAATTTATTTTTTCACATTGTATTCTAAATTGGCAAGATTAAATGTCCCATAACAAAAATCGCCATTGGGATAACTATATATCACTTCTGCATATCCTGGAAGCTTAAAGTCATTAATAAAACCCATAAGATGTATTGCCCCGTGTAAAAAAAGTAAGGCGGAAAAAATGTATTGCATAGTTTTAATATTAATCCGAATTGATAAGGCAATGTAAAATTAAAAGATTTCTTTTGTAGAACATAAAACTAAGCGATATTTTCAAATTCTATTATTAAATATGAGGTCTAGAATTTTTAAGGTTAAACCTGTCCAGCAAATCCTTTCCGAATCATCTGATACAGAGCATGGATTCAAAAAAACCCTGACGGCTACAAATTTAACCACATTGGGAATTGGGGCCATTGTTGGAGCGGGTATCTTTGTTCTTACAGGCCAGGCGGCAGCTCAATATGCAGGACCTGCAATTGTTATTTCCTTTATCATTTCCGGTTTTGCATGTGCTTTCGCAGGCTTATGCTATGCCGAGTTTGCAGCAATGATCCCTATATCAGGAAGCGCTTACACATACGCTTATGCAACTTTGGGTGAATTTCTGGCATGGATAATCGGTTGGGATTTAGTCCTGGAATATCTTTTTGCAGCTTCCACCGTTGCAGTCGGATGGTCGGGTTATGTAGTAAGTTTTCTCTATGATTTTGGAATTTCGATTCCTACGAAGTTCACAGCAGCATGGCACACTATTTTAATCGAAGTTCCGGAAATGGGATGGAAACCACTGACCGACAGTCTTTCAGCCGGATTGCTCGCTTCGGGAATTGCGATTGATACCCTTCCTCAGGTTACAGCTATCTGCAATCTTCCTGCAATGTTTATTGTTGGATTTCTTACGGTATTGCTGGTTATCGGGATTAAAGAGACAGCCAACTTCAACAATATAATGGTTATTATAAAAGTTTCGGTGATCATATTGTTTATCTCCCTGGGTTTTATGTTTGTTAAAGCAGGAAACTGGAAACCATTTATTCCCGAAAATACAGGTGAATGGGGACATTTTGGCTGGAGCGGTATTTTACGGGCAGCCGGGGTAATTTTTTTCGCTTATATTGGTTTTGATGCGGTTTCAACCGCTGCCCAGGAAGCAAAAAAACCCCAGCGGGATATGCCTGTCGGGATATTAGGATCATTAGGAATTTCCACGATATTATATATTTTGATGGCAATTGTTCTTACCGGAATTGTAAGCTATACTCAACTCAATGTTGCTGATCCTATTGCTGTGGGAGTTAATGCAATGGGCGACAGTATGTTCTGGTTACGCCCGATTATTAAAATTGCTGCCATCGCGGGAATTAGTTCAGTTATTCTGGTAATGCTCATGGGCCAGCCCAGGATTTTCTATAGTATGTCGAAAGATGGATTATTACCTCCTGTTTTCTCAAGCATACACCCACGCTTTAAAACGCCTTATTTCAGTACTATTTTAACGGGTCTGGTTGCAATTGTACTGGCAGGAATTTTACCCATTAATATTTTAGGGGAACTGGTTTCAATCGGTACTTTACTTGCCTTCACAATTGTCTGTATCAGTATTATCGTTTTGCGTAAAAAACGGCCGGATCTTCATCGTCCGTTTAAAACACCCTGGGTCCCGCTGGTCCCGATACTGGGTGCAGGGATTTGCCTGTTACAGATGTTTGCTTTGCCATTGGATACCTGGCTAAGGTTAATCATCTGGTTTGTTTTTGGTTTGTTTATTTATTTCTTATATGGCATAAGAAAGAGTAAACTGAACAGAAATTCCGGAGATGATTCATTGAGAGACAGGTAAGTTTATTAAAAAGTGAATGAGTGAATGAGTGAATGAGTGAATGGGGTAAATGGGTGAATGGGTAAATGGGTGAATTGGTAAATGGGTGAATAATAGATCTTACTGACCTTTGGTGACCGAAGGGGTAGATACGGTTTAAAAAAACTTTCCTGCTGATTAAACAAAATTGTATTCATTTTGTTATATAGCGTCGTAATACCTCCCACAATAATCAAAAAAATAATTCCGGAAATGTCAGGCACTCAGCAAATAATATCAAAACATTCCAATGTTTCACGATTAGATGACAATTCGTTCCGTCAAATCCTGAAAGATTTTCAAGCCAGCATGAAACGTGCTTTTCATGAAGATGATAAGATTGATCAGTTCTGCAGCACACGGGGAATACCGCCTGCTGTTTTGAAGGAATTGATGTCCCGAAATCCTCTTGCCTTATGTATTCCAAAGGAATATGGCGGATTTGGAGGAAGCGTGAAGGAGAATATTGCCTTTATATCTGCAGCAGCTTATGAATCCCTTGCCCTTTCCTTAACCCTGGGGATCAATAATGCCCTGTTTATTCAACCCCTTGCCAAATACGGACAGGAATCGGTAAAACCCAAAGTATTCAACCAGTTTCTAAATAACAGTACCATGGGTGGCTTGATGATCACTGAGCCAAATTTTGGAAGTGATGCGCTGAGCATGCATACGTCATTCTCAGAAAAAGACGGATTTTATCATCTTCAGGGGAAGAAGCATTGGGCAGGACTTACGGGCATGGCTGATTTCTGGATACTTACCGCGCGTAAAACAAATGAAACAGGAAGCCTCATGCGCGATATCGATATGTTTATATGCGATGTGAATGCCCCTCGTCAGAAAATAGTTGTCGAGGAGTATTTTGAGAACCTCGGACTCTACCAGATTCCTTATGGCAGAAATCATATAGATGTATATATTCCGGAAGAACAAAGACTTATCCCTGAGACTTCCGGAATTCAGATGTTACTGGATATGCTTCACCGCAGCCGGTTCCAGTTTCCGGCTATGGGTCTTGGGTTTGTCAAAAGAATGCTCAACGAAGCAATCAATCATACAAAATCGCGTATTGTAGGAAATAAAAATCTTTTCGATTACGATCAGGTTCAACAGCGATTATCGCGTTTGCAGGCAAATTTCACAGTTTGTTCTGCTTTCTGTCTGAAATCGAGCGAGATTGCCGGAACGGAAAATAATTTGTCCGGACTTGGACTCGAAGCTAATGTTATTAAGACAGTTACGTCCGATATAATGCAGGAATCGGCCCAAACTCTGCTGCAACTGGTTGGAGCCAAAGGATATAAACTTAACCATATTGCAGGTCGGTCAGTTGTCGATAGCCGGCCATTCCAGATATTTGAAGGATCTAATGATATTCTGTATCACCAGATAGCCGATGCGGTGCTGAAACTCATGAAGGGTGCTAAGGAAAAAAGTTTTTACCGGTTTTTGAAGGGATATACTTCACGAGCTGCAGACCGAATCCGGGAGATGGTGAATTTTGAGGTGAATATTCAGTTTCCACAGCGAAAACTGGTTGAGTTCGGACAAGTAATCAGCAGGATCGTCTCAATGGATCTGGTATTATCCCTTGAAGAAAGAGGGTTCCGGAAAGACCTGATTGACAATGCACTGATCTCATTAAAACAAGAGATATCCCAACTGCTGAATAACTTTCATTTCGAAAATAACAACCAGGTAGTTGTTGAGTATGATGAGGGTAGTTTCTGGCTGGATTATTCATATAAATAGGCTTTCAACTGCGCTTTTGTTTCTGAAGTATGGTGTTTCTCCCGATGGTATAGGCATACAGAGCTGAAGGAAGAAAATGTATTTTCAATTCAGGCATTTCTTTACTTCCTTCTTTATCAAGTGTTGTGACCAATGCTGACTTTAACTTGTTGTTTTCACAAAAAGTTAAAAGTGATTTCAATTCGCCGGGATTCTCAAATGCCCTGTTGCTCCATTTAATTTCCAGAGCCCAGACCGGTTTGAAATTCTGGGGTGAAAGTTCAACCATATCAACTTCTCCCTGGAACCGGCCCTGCGTCCAACGGGCATACCATGGCTGAAACCATTCACGCTGGAGCCACTGCGCATAAATGGCAGTTTCGACCATTGCTCCCATCAATTTATCGGTTGCCTGTAGAGGAGCGAATAAAGCACTTCGCAAAGATGTATTTGTCAGGTAAATCTTAAAGTAATTTGCCCGGCTGAACTTCTTTGCATTGTGATCGACGCGATGAATAATTTTAATAAGATACGCAGCTTCAAGATACTGGATATATCTTTTTATCGTGTTTTTTTCAACACCCCCGGATGCCTGGCTAAGCGATTCAAGGGAAAATTCCTGGCCGGAATTGTAAGCAATACTTGTAAACAGGGAGTTCAATTCCTGTACATCCTGTATACCATACAAGCTGGGTAAATCCCTCAATAATACTTTATCTATTATATCTGATTTTATAAACCGTGAAGGATTAGCCTGGAGTTTTTCCGAAAAAATAATTTCAGGGTAACCTCCATAGTTAATGTATTTCAGAAAATGCTCATTAAGTAATGCAATATTCGTTGAACTAAAAAAGTGAATAGCGTTTCCTGCCCATTCGGTCTGAGAAGGAATAATGAGATGCTGAAGTTTAAGCAAATGAATGTATTCATTGAATGTGAGAGGAGGCAGCATAAAATCAGTAAACCTGCCTGCGCCGCTTTCATTACTTTTTAGTTTAAGTGCTGCCGCTGCTGAACCGCTGGCCACAAACCTGGTATGTGGATAGCTGTCAACAAGCGATTTTAAATGCACTTCCCAGTCTTTTAGATACTGAATTTCATCAAAAAATACATACCATGATTTTGGTGACACCTGCCCTGTTGCTTTCATACAATCTTTAAACAACTGTTCAAGGGGCATTTTGTTATAAAAGGGATTTTCAACCGAAATATAAGCAACCTGGTGTGGCGACACTCCTTTCTTTAGCAATTCCTCAATGGTGTGAAAAATCATGACAGTTTTACCAACCCGACGCGGTCCCATTAGGATAACGGCTCGTTTAATGGATAAGTCTTCAACAAGCGGGTAAAACAAATCAAAATACAAACGCCTCTGCATAAGGCTGTAATCCTCATCAATCTTCCCTGTCGACCACCAGGGATTATCCTGTCTTAGTCGGTCGAGGATCTGTTCATTGGAGAGTGTTTCTAATGCCATGATTTCTTAAAAATACAATTAGTGTAGAAATAAGATTAGTATATTAA
>CAYGFI010000024.1:1811-11034 GCA_964349045.1 uncultured Chitinophaga sp. | reverse complement strand
ATATTAATCTTATTTATACAAAAATAGTAAAATTAAGGTGAAAGTCAACTAATTTAAATCTTATTTTCACAAAAATGCTATAGACTTTTTATTATGAAATTACAATTTCACAAATTGCTTAACAATAATATTTTCCCCCGTCTAAATCCCTGACAGCCTGATAGCTTTGGGCCTGATAATCTGAATAGTGTTACAAAAGATATTATCAATAACCTGAGTTAATAATATCATGACTTTTTTTCCTGTCCGTTTTTCTGAAAAATGTAAATGTAATAAACGAGTTCACCCGATAAAATCTGGTTATAAGTTGGTGAGTCAACTGCCCCGGAAAAGTTTAAAGCGGTTTTTTGTAAAAAACGCGGTATCAGTTTATCAACCAGATTTTTTCTTCGCTGATAATCAAGTTTCAGAGCGGCAACTACATTTGAATTAATCTCTTGTTCAACAATGAGTTTCAAATTGTGTGAATCCAGTGATTTTCTTAAGCCGGGCATTTCCTCAGGCAATCTGAAGTCGGTGTATAAAAAATATCCATCATGTTTTAACACGCGGGTGACCTCAGAAAGAAACCGATTGAAATCCAGGTACCTGTGAGAAGATTCCACATTTAGCAGGGCATCATACGAATTGCTCTCTATGGGCAGGTTATGTGCATCACCCTGTTTGAACCTCAATCCATTTTCAGTATGATATTTATCTGCAAACTTTACTGCCCGGTTTGAGAGGTCGATACCTAATGCTCCTGAAGGAGAAAAAGTTTTTGTGATATAAGATAATCCTCCTCCTCTGCCACAACCCACTTCAACGATACGTTTATTCCTTAAGTCAATAGCGCTTGCAAGGCGATGGTATAACTGAATAGAATAACGGTTTGATTCATCATCAGGGTCCAGATTAATTTTCTCAGAGGGATCATCATACCCATAATTCATAAAAACAACCTCATTATCAGTATCAATCCTGCTGATATACCAATACCACACCCTGAACATTAGTGATCTGAAATTAATTCTCATCCGGTAAATTTTATAGATTAGAAAAATCTCTGACAAGTTTGTTTTAATTTTGGTATGCCAGAAAGATAGATGTAAAAGTTTTGCAAGTTACGTATTTAGTTTGGGATATATAAAAGCGGAAGGGAATACTCCGAAGGAAACTGTCAAAATTATACTCCTGGATTTATAAACTTACAATATTTTTTAACATTTTTGTGCCTCAAAACCTATCCTGCATTAATGAAACCTATAATATTCTTTATATTGGCACTGGTTATTTTACCCTTTTTCTCCCTCTATGGACAGTTAAAAAAGAGTGTTGATGCACTTCGGATTGAATCCCATGTTCGCATTGATGGCGTTCTTGATGAAGAATGTTATTCGAGGGTAAACCCTGCAAAGGATTTCGTGCAACTTATGCCCTATAATGGCCAACCGGCCATGCAGGCAAATGAAGTCTGGTTCTTTTACGATGAGGAGGCGGTTTACCTGGGTGCGATGCTATACGATACTTCCCCCGACAGCATTTACAATTTTCTTTCAGAACGCGATGAACTAGGCTTCGCTGATTATTTTGGAGTTTATCTGGATCCATATAATCAGGGCCAGCTTGCCTACGGATTTTTTATTACACCTGCCGGAGTTCAAATGGATATGAAAGCGATAAAAAGGGAATTCGACAATGAGGATCCAAGCTGGGATGCAGTGTGGGAAAGTGCAACGCGTATCAATAATAAGGGTTGGGTCGTGGAAATGAAAATTCCCTATAGCGCATTGCGTTTCCCCAATGTAGCTGAACATACATGGGGATTAAATATGTTCAGGAGGATAAGGAGGTATAATTCCAATAATTCCTGGAATCATGTCAGCAGGGAGGTTACCGGGTTTATTGACCAACAGGGCGAACTAAAAGGTATAAGGGATATTACCCCACCGGTACGACTCTCCCTGAGTCCGTATGCCGCGACATACCTCGAATTGAAAGGCGAGGACGCGAGTGCCGAGTTTATTTATAAGGGAGGAATGGATCTTAAATACGGTATAAATGAGAGCTATACGCTCGATATGATGTTGGTTCCTGATTTCGGACAGATTCAATCCGATGACCAGGAATTAAACCTTTCCCCATACGAGATTTTCTATGATGAGAAGCGCCAGTTTTTTACCGAAGGAACTGAAATGTTTGGTCGTGCAGGTATATTTTATTCGAGGCGCATCGGGGCATCCCCGAAATTTGCCTACAAGGCTGAAAATGATTTGAAGGCAAATGAAGTGATAGATTACAATCCATCTGAAACCCAACTGCTGAATGCAACAAAAATTTCCGGAAGGAATTCCGACGGATTCGGATTAGGAGTATTGAATGCCATGACATTGCCATCGAGCGCCAGGCTCAAAGACACACTTACAGGTGAAACCCGCAAGGTATTGGTTCAGCCTTTTACCAATTATAACGTCTCGGTGTTGGACAAATCACTGAAGAATAATTCCTACCTGAGCCTTATTAATACTAATGTTGCAATGGCAGGTGACCCGTTTATTGCCAATGCTACCGCATATGATTTTCTGTTGAAAAATAAAAACAAGACTTATTCCTTAACAGGTCAGGGAGGTGTCAGTTATAGAAGAGAGGATGAAGCAGAAACCGGATATGGGGCCGGACTTGGTATTCAACGAATTAAGGGGAAATTTATGTTTGGGATTAACCAGTCGGTTTTTAGCGATAAGCTAAACATTAATGACCTGGGTTACCTGCAAAGAAATAATGAATTGGGCACGAAGATTAATCTTAATTATAACATTAATGAGCCATTCGGGATTTTCAATGAAATGCATTTTGAGTCAGAGTGGACTATGATGCGGGTTTATAATCCCTGGAACCATGTTGGATATGAATGGACCAACTCAGTACATGCGATGTTTAAAAATAATTATGTGGCAGGTCTTTTCACCGGTTATCATACCAAAAGAAATGATTATTATGAACCGCATGTTCCGGGTCGCTTTTTCCAGGTTCCCCCTTTAGCATTTATCTCGGGTTTTATTTCAACCGACGCTAAAAAAAAGCTGATCGGAGAACTTGAACTAATTGCTTATGACCAGTTTAGCACTGATGGATATGGTTATATGATGGAATCTGAAATAAACCTGAGACTTGGCCAGCGTTTCAGGTTAGAATTTGATACAGATACGGAAAACTTTACAAGTGACTTTGGTTTTGTTGATGTTACAGAAAATGAGGATACAATTTACTTTGCAAAACGGGATGTACAATCACTTGAAAATGTTCTTGAGGCATCTTATGTCTTAAATAATAAAATGGGTATAAACCTGAGAGTCCGTCATTATTGGTCAGGAGCTGAAAACAAAATCTTTTACCGCCTGGAGCAGGATGGCTCACTTACAATTGACCCTGATTACAATGAAAACCAAAATCAGAACTACAATGCCTTTTCAGTGGATATGCGTTTCAGATGGATATTCGCACCGGGTTCGGAACTCTCCCTGGCCTGGAAAAATACTATTTACGATAACACCGATATTTACCACAGGGACTATTTTGATAATCTCAGGGATACATGGAACCTGGGGCAGACCAATAGTATTTCACTTAAGGTGTTGTATTATATCGACTACAATCATATTGTTTCAAAGAAAAAAACGTAAAGAATAATTCAAAAGGCAAAATTGCAAGGTGCAAATTGCAAAAATTCAGTAGTTATCCTTTCTCACTGATCTGTTTAAGGTGGGCGTAATCCAGTATCTTAAACTTTTTCCCTTCCATCTGAATTAATCCTTCCGCAATAAACTTGTTAAGCATCCGGATTACCGTTTCCTGACTCATTCCAGACAGTTCGGCGAGATCTTTCCGTGAGAGTGGAAGGTAAAATTCATTTTCCTTAAATACCCTGTCGGACAGGCAAAGTAAAATATCAGCAAGCCTTCCATACGCCTGTTTTTGAGTAAGGCAAAAAAAACGCCCGTAAACCTGAATGCTGTTTGAAGTTAAAATATCAATTATCTCTTTGGCAAAACCTGAATTCTGACTTATCAGCTGGTTAAATGTAACAAGATCAATCTGGCGAATTACCGAGTCAATATAGGTCATTGCCGAATACTGGTAGGTGCTGTGCTCTCCTGAAACCGATGCCATTCCGATAAAGTTTCCATCAGGAATTATTTTTAGTACAAGGGAATTTGTTGGCGTTTCAATAAACACTTTTGCAAGTCCGGATACAACCAGCATAATATGTGATGCAAATGATCCCTGTTTGAATAAGACCTCTCCCTTTTTAAAAAGTATTTCAACCGAATGCTCCTCTAACAAAATTTTTTCAGCTTCAGTAAGCTTTTCAAAGCACCTGCAGTGTTTTATGCTGATTGTACAAGCTGATAAATTAAAATGTTTTTCCATTTCTCACTATTAATTCACTTCCCAAAGATAAGCAATTCCATATCAAAAGAAAACCTGATTCAGATCAATAGATTTTCCATTCAAAAGCATTCATAACAAGTACTTATAACAGGTAGATATTCTTAAATAACTCCCATAGTTTTGCAACCTTTACCATTATTCAGAATACCTGTTTTGGTGCAAGCAAGTTGGATAAACAAGGGACTTGCAGACACATTAAATATATGATCTGAAGAAGTTTAACACATTGCTTATAAATATCATATATGACTGCATGGAGTAAAAATCAAATTGGATGGGTGTTTGGATTTATCGCTCTCGTTTTTCTGCTGGTAAACTGCACTGATTTTCAGTTCGATCCAAACCATGCGTATAACCCGGTTGCATCCTGCGAAGGTTGTCATACCGATTACGCCTTCCTTCAGGAGGTTTATACTCCCGATACAGCTGCCCCTGTTGGCGGATGCGGTGGAGAAGCTCCTCATTATGAGCCTTACGACCGGGTTTATATGGGAGGTGACGGTTATGAATCTTATAAATCAACTTCACATTACCAGATTGGATGTGTCGGTTGCCACAATGGAACCGATAATTTAGGTGATAAAGAACTTGCCCATTCAGGGGATTTTATTTCACACCCTTCAGTTTTTTATGAGGAGAAGTGCGGTACCTGCCATGAGGCTATTGCTGCAAATTTCAAGACCAGCCTGCACCAGGGAACAGGTCAGAAAAGAAAAGTAACAATCCGCAGTGGTTTATCGGGACCTGCGGATTTTGATCAGTTACCGGCTCATCAGATTGAAGGTTATAATGCTAATTGTGCAACCTGCCACGGCAGCTGCGGCAATTGCCATATTGTGCGACCTCCCATTGGTGGTGGAGGATTGGCTAAAGGACATGAATTTACCAAAACACCCGACATGATCAATGTTTGTGTTACCTGTCATGTTTCCAGGGGTGGTCATGCTTATCTGGGAGTTGCCTCAGGTACCAAACCCGATGCTCACCTTACAAAAGCAGGCTATAAGTGCATTGACTGTCACAGTTCAATTGAATTGCACGGAGATGGAAATCCTGTTGATCAGAGATATGCTTACAGTAAATTACCTAAATGCACTACATGTCACACATCCATTGATAAAAGCAATACCTACCACTCTGCACATTATGAAGATTTTAACTGCCAGGTATGCCATTCCCAGAACTATAATAATTGCGGGAGTTGTCATATTCATGGTGAAGGAGCCCGGGTGCCTTCTTATATTGGCTTCAAAATTGCGAAGAACCCTATCCCGGATATTAAGAAAAAATATGAATTTACATTAGTCCGTCGTACACTGGCCGCTCCGGATAACTGGGAAAAATATGATGTTGCTGATTATGCAAATTTTGATGCATTTCCTACCTATAATTATACCTCCCCGCATAATATTATGAAATGGACCAGCAGAACTGAGGTAGCCGACGGAGCATCCTGCTCTTCAAGCTGCCACCTCCGCAAAGAAGGGGATGTGTTGTTGAATGAGAGTTTGTATCTCTTTGAGAAAGATCTCCTTGATTGGGAAAAAGCAGCAACTACATCCATAACAGTCGATGGTGCCTTACCATCTTCATGGACAAATTAAAAATTGTATATCTTTTAAATTCAAAATGTTAAACATAATTAAAAACTAAACTTATGCTAAAATTCAAATCTTTTTTATTTGGAATTCTCTTCATTACGTTTTTTGTTGCTTCCTGTGATAAAGAAGAGGAAGTAGTTGTAAATGAAGCTGAGGTGCTGGTGGAATATCTTGAGTCAGCCGATTCTCCATTAGGGAAGGACTATGTTAATACTGATCTTGCTGCAATAATTACGGCGACCGATGTTCACACTTTAAATGTTACAGATCAGATTTATATTATCGATATCAGGTCAGCCGCAGATTTCGCTGTAGGTCATATTGAGAATGCAGTTAACGTTACATTCGCTAACCTCTTGAATCATATTGAAGGTGTTGATTTGACTCCTTATACCAAAGTAGCAATCGCTTGTTATACAGGTCAGACTGCCTGTTATGCAACCACCCTTTTAAGATTGATGGGATATAGTAAAGTGTATGCGCTTAAATTTGGGATGGCTTCATGGCATGCAGATTTTGCGGCATTATGGAATAATGCTAAATCGAATTTGTATGCAACACAGTTTGTAACCACTTCAACTGCAAAAGGAGAAAAAGGTGAACTTCCTGTTTTGGAAACTGGCAAAACAACCGGCGAGGAAATTCTGGAAACCAGGATTAATGAAGCTTTCACTATTGGATTCAGCGATGCAACTAAGGTTTCAAGTACTACCTTATTTGCAGGTCTCTCAAACTATTATATAGTAAACTATTGGCCTGCCGCACAGTACGCAGATCCGGGTCATGTGCCAGGTGCTATTCAATATGAACCAAAGCAGACCCTTAAGCTATCTGTTGACTTGAAAACTCTTCCTACCGATAAACCCATTGCAGTTTATTGCTACACTGGTCAAGGCAGTGCTGCACTCGTTGCATATCTTCGTCTGTTGGGATATGACGCAAAAACAGTAATGTTTGGTGCAAATGGTATGATTTATGACATTATGGTAGGTAAAAGCATGTCAACTTTCAAGGAATCCGATATCATGGGTTACGACTACGAATAATTTGTCAGAATTATTAATATCAAAGAGCTGTCTCATAAGGATAGCTCTTTTTTTATTTCCTTAATTTTACTTTCTCTGTCCATTGAAAATGATTTGTCTAATACTGTACTCAGCTCATACAGATTCAAAGCCTTTTCGAGGCACTCCAATTTCATGACAGGTTCTGCCAGCATCCCGATTTCTTTCATAAGATCGGCCAGTAATTCAATATTGGCGCTTTTTATGCCTTCAAAACGGGATATATACGGTTCAATTTCTGCTTTTTCAAGGGATAAAAAGAGCTGCATATCAAATCCTATTTCATTCAGCAGAACCTCCCTTTCTGCTTCAAATTGTTTTTCGAGGGAGATGGCATAGCTGTCTTTATTTCCAACTATTCGATTGATAATCATTGCGAGCATCATTCCGATTTTTTCAATTTCACGGAGGAGGTAGTCTCTTCTTTCCATTTTAATAAAGTTTAATCCTCCTTCGCTTTCCGCTTCGGCGAAGCAAGGCGAGAAGAAAGTGGTTTAATTGGCTTCGCCGAGCTCGTAAACTCGGTTCCCCGACCCTCTGGGTCGAGAATTAAGAATTCCATTTGATACCTCGGGGCTCTGCCCCGGAGTAATTCATTTGAAAGCAAGGAATTAAAAAATCTAAAACCCTGGTAATTCCCGGCCTTTACCCACAAGTCCGCCTTAGGTGGATCACGTCTGCCTTAGTCAGACTTCTCGCTTTACACTTTCTTAATTTTGAAATTTTTCTTTTAAATTTTTTTTGGGCAACTGTGATTCTTAATCAAATTTAGGGCAATAAATCAGAAATCCTCCTGTTACTGGTAAAAAATTCTTTATGAGTATCAGCAACTATGAATAATTTGGGAAATGAACAAACCTGTTTTTTATTAAATAACTTATTCTTTAGGTTTGTGATTCCTCATTTCACCGCTGGGCTTCGACAAGCTCAGCCACAAGCGGTTCCTTTCGGAATGACAGCGTGTTGGTGGTTAATGGAGTCAGGCACGGGCACAGCCCGCGCCTGGCTCCACCCTAAAAAATGGAAGATGTCATTCCGAATGAAGCACAGCGAAATGAGGAATCTCCAATGGGAATACGTTGAAGCCTTCCCCCCAAAAAGGCAGTTGTCCTTGGTAGCGTTAGCGAGTAATCTCTTTCATATTATTATTATTATTTCCCGACACTCAATAAATTCTTTATTCATTATCCTCCAGCCTATCTTAGTAAGTCCAATGATTTTTCCACTTAATTAGGGTAAATCCCGGTAAATTTTAAAATGTTTATTTAATGTTCAAAACTTGTTATGTTTATTTAGAATGAATTAATATAAATTATTTAGATTGGTGCATTATTTAGATCAAGGCGTAACCGAAAAGCCAATAGAGTAGGGAAAATAAAAAAAAGTAATAAGATGGCAAAATCTGCATCAAAACCTAAAAAAGCTCCGGCAAAAGCTGGAAAAGCAAGCAGCGCTTCAGCGCCGAAAAAAAAGTAAGTAATAATAAAAAAGTTTTAAGGGGAGCATTTTTGCTCCCTTTTTTTTTGATAGTAAACCAAAACCGGGAACCCTGACCAATTCTGGATTATGTAATCAAGCCAAAATCATTAGCGGCCTTTATCCACAAGTCTACCTAAGGCGGACAACGCGCTTTGCTTTAATGCGGAGGTAAACTCGCCATGGGTGAAGCATTGTTTTGTCATGTATGTAAAAGTTACGGTGTGAATAATAGAATGACAGGGATTACCTGAAGTTATAATAAGAATTTTTAAAATTTAATTACATTTTATAGAATTATATTTTATACAGAGAAATTTATTATTAAATTTGCATAATTATATTTTCCCTTTATGCACATAATTTCATTCCGGAAATTAAGAGAATTTTTTGAAGAAGACCCTAATTCAAAAGTTGCGTTGCAGGACTGGTATAAAAGGGCAACTAAGGTCGATTGGGAAAACTTTTCTGATATTAAAAAGACTTTTAATTCCGTTGATTCAGTGGGTAATTCAAGGTTTGTTTTTAATGTGAAGGGAAATCATTATCGTATTGTAGCCCTGATACTTTTTAATGTGAAAAGAGTTTTTATACGTTGGGTAGGGAACCATAAAGATTATGATAAAATAAATAACATAAATAAAATTTAAT
>CAYGFI010000024.1:0-1801 GCA_964349045.1 uncultured Chitinophaga sp. | reverse complement strand
AAAAAAAGAAAAAAAAAAAAAAAAAAAAAAAAAAAAAAAATAAAAAAAAAAAAAAAAAATAAGTGAAACTGAATATAAACAAGCATCAAATAGGATTGAAGAACTTTTAAAAGTTGTAAATGATAATACACCGCAAGATGATCCGAATTTAAAAGAGCTTATTGCCCAATCTGACATTGTTGAAAACTACGAAACCGAAAACTACTCAATTGGGACTCCAACATTGAAGGATGTTATCGAACTTCGGATGTTTGAAAGGAAACTCAAACAGAAGGATTTAGCTGTAATTCTTGAAACAAGTACATCGCGGATCAGCGAGTACCTGAATGGTAAGAGGGATATTACAATCGAAATTGCAAGAGCGCTTCACAAGAAGTTAAATATTGACAGTGATATAATTTTACAGGGTTAATTACCTGATGAAATTAGTGTACACTTTCTTTTCTTTTTTTGGCGGATCAATCTCATCTGCAGAGGCTTCTTTCATCTTTAACAACCACGCAATATTTTTACCAAGTACGCGCATAATTTGTTTTCCTTCTTCATCTCTCTCAACCTCCCCGGAAGCTCCACCATGGATAACATTCCAGTAATTGGAAGTAGCAATAATCATTTCAGAATAGCTGAGATAATGATTCAGACAATCCAGGGTAGCTGATCCCCCGGTTCTTCTTACTGCTACCACAACTGCCGCAACTTTATGCCGCAATAAATTTCCGTTTGATCCGGAAACAAAAAAGAAACGATCCAGAAAGCATTTCATAGTTCCTGCTAAGCCCGAATAATAAACCGGTGAGCCGAGGATGATTCCGTCAACTTCTTTTATTTTCTTAATCCATAGGTTCAGGTCATCTGTTGTAATACTGCACTTCTCATCTTTATTTACAGCACATTTCCGGCAGGCTGTGCAACCATGTATCATTTTGTGGCCCACATGGAGTATCTCAAACTCAATGCCATCGGCAATAAGCTCATTACCAACCATGGTTAAGGCATGAAAAGTATTTCCGTCTTTATTTGGGCTTCCGTTTATGGCGATTACTTTCATAAAACAAGTTTTAATGATTATTACTATAGCTCATAAATTCAAAGATAAATATTTCAAACTGCATGACTGCAAAATCCAGAGATCAATCAACAAGCTTGGAGAGGAATTGCTTGCAGTGAGGCTATAATTTCCTGCCTAAGCTGGTGTAATTGCCTGAGGTCTTAACCGCATTTAGCCGGTTAGATTTCGATTAGAAGGACGAATGAAGTTTCAATTTTATTAAATCACATTTTAAATTTAAACTCTAAAATATAAGACCAGAGGTTTTCTTAAAACAACCCCGCATTAATTTCCCAAACCTTATCCATATTCAGACTCGCCAGATAGTGTTCTGTGACCTGGGGGTAGAATGACCCATCATTTCTCCAACCTAATCACGTGACTTCCCGGCTCTTTTTATCTAATAGCGAAGTAATTTATGCCTTACCGAAATATGATATACCTAATATAAATGTATCGGCCTCAAGTAACTTGTTGTACCAGCCTTCTGCTTCCAGGGTTTTCAGGATAAGAAGTGAATCGCTTAAAGCATTCCGGGAGGAAAGGCTTTGGATAAGCTCGTTGCTGATCTCTTCCCGGTCCATAATGATTTGTAGTTTATGTTTGGGAATGCAGAAGAGGGAGTCGGTGGATGGGTTGAGAAAGAATTTTCCGGGATAGATAATGCTCTCGTTCACCTGCGCAGACAGAGACGTTGAAAGGGAAAGCAGACAGAGTAGGAGGGGCTGGTCATTCTTAATTTATGTGCTCTGA
>CAYGFI010000023.1:0-41385 GCA_964349045.1 uncultured Chitinophaga sp. | reverse complement strand
GGATCGTCACCGCAACCGCTGAGGCTCGAGGCGATTTATGAAATCAATCACTCCTTGCAGGAAGGAATGAATTTATTCTTACTTTTATTTCGTGATTTTTAACAATAAATACGTTATGATAAAAACTCCTATAATGTTCAGGAAATACTTGCTATTGTTGCTTTCCATTTTCCTTTTCGCATCAGCAGGAGAAATTAATCAGGAGGGAACCCGTAAATATATCGTATATAAATATAGTATAAACGATATGATTGCAAAACCCATGTGGCGTATCACTCAGAAGAGTTTTGAGGAAGCGGAGCGGTTAAAAGCAGATATTATCCTCATCCAGATGAATACCTATGGCGGCCTGGTTGATATTGCCGATAGCATTCGTACAAAAATCCTGAACAGCCGGATTCCGGTTTATATTTTTATTGACGACAATGCCGCGTCTGCCGGCGCTTTGATTTCCATTGCATGCGACAGCATCTATATGAGGGCAGGTGGGAAAATCGGTGCGGCAACGGTTGTAAATCAAACCGGAGAAGAGGTCCCCGATAAATACCAGTCGTACATGCGGGCTACCATGCGTGCCACCGCCGAAGCTCATGGAAAGGATACCATCATTACCGGTAACGATACCATCATTAAATGGAAGCGCGATCCACACATAGCCGAAGCTATGGTTGATCCAACAATGGTTGTTACGGGAATAAGCGACAGCGGTAAAGTATTGACATTCACAGCTGAAGAGGCAATAAAATTTGGATATTGCGAAGGACTGGCAACAAGTGCAGCTGATATCATGAAAAAGGCAGGAATTGAAAATTACGAAATCATCGAGTTTAAGCCTACAACCCTGGATAAATTCATAAATTTCCTTCTGAGTCCCATTATACAGAGCCTGCTGATTATGCTGATTATCGGGGGTATCTATTTTGAGCTTCAGACTCCCGGTATTGGTTTTCCTCTGGCAGCCGCAGCTTTAGGAGCTGTTCTGTATTTTGCTCCTCTCTATCTCGAGGGACTTGCTGAGAACTGGGAAATCCTTGTTTTTATTGCCGGAATTATCCTTCTCGCTGTCGAAATCTTTGCCATACCTGGATTTGGCGTTGCGGGAATAGCAGGAATTATCCTTATGGTCTCCGGTCTTACCATGGCCATGGTCGATAATTTAGTCTTTGAAAGTGGAGATATCTCCCTCGCCATCAATACCGTAATGAAAGCTCTGATGATTGTTATTCTTTCCCTGCTTGGCGCTGTATTAGCCTCGCTCTATCTGGGGAAAAAGCTTATTACTTCGACGGCTTTCCCGGGAATTGCCCTCCGCGAAACCCAGCAAAAAGAAGATGGATTTACAAGCGCTGATCTTGCAGAACGCAACCTGGTAGGACTCGGAGGAACTGCTTACACTGTTTTGCGCCCATCGGGAAAAGTTGAAGTAAATGGTGAAATCTACGATGCAAAATCTGAATTCGGTTTTATTGAGAAAGGCACAAAGATTAAGGTTGTCCGTTTTGAAACAGGCCAGCTTTATGTTGAAAAAATTGAAAATTTGAAAATTTGAAAATTTGCTTTACACATTTTAGCATAAGTGGAGATTTGTAAAATAGAGGATTATATGTTGGCAGAATATTTTTTTATTAATTGGATTAATAGGTTATGGATGTGAGTAATATTATAACAAGGGATTATGAATCTGGTGATTATCAGCGACTTATTAAACTCTGGAAAGAAACCGGAATTGGAAACCCCGAGCGTGGAGATAACGAGAAAGTTATTCGTAATTGCTTGAAAATCGGAGGAAAACTAATGGTTATGGAAGATCCCGAAAATGGTATACTCATGGGATCTTGCTGGATTACCTTCGATGGAAGAAGAATGCACCTTCACCATTTTGCCATTAAACCCGATTACCAGGGCAAAAGACTGGGAACACGTCTTGGTCAGGAGGCGATAGATTACCTCAAAAAAGTCGGTAGCCAGGTGAAACTTGAAGTGCATAAAGACAATACTATTGCAAAAAGGCTGTATAAAAAGCTTGGATTCTTCTCATATAATAATTATGATATTTTCATGATCAGAGATATACAGGGGAATTCATGGCATGACAATTCGTGATTTGTATTTATCCTTTCATATAAAATTCTGGATATGAAAAAATATCTGTTTTTATTCCTGCTGACTCTTTCCTTTTTTCAACTTAATGCCCAGAAATACATCGACCAGAAGGTCTGGAACCGCTGGGACTCCCTCATCATCGCAAAAGCCAACACTGCAATGGATGCAGATTATATGACCAGCGAAGAAAAACTTGTCATATTAATCACCAACCTGGCAAGAACCGATGGACCATTATTTTCCGGGACATTCCTGGATACATACATTGAAGGCGAAGAAAAAAACAAATACATCAAATCTCTTTACAAAGACCTGAAACCCGTTAAGAATCTCCCTTTGCTTTATCCCGAAAAGGATTTATATAACGTTGCATTCGGACATGCTATAAAATCGGGAAAATCAGGTCACCTGGGGCACAAAGGTTTTGAATCCCGCTTCAAACCCCTTATGAAAAAGTACAACAGTGTAGCCGAAAATTGTTCTTACGGTTATGATAAAGCCATTGATATAGCAATCCAGCTCCTGATTGACAAGGACGTTCCCAATCTCGGACACCGTATTAATATGCTTAATCCCGGGTTCGACTCGATAGGAGTTTCAATTCAGCCACATAAAAGCTACCGGTTTAATTGCGTAATGGATTTTGGGAGGGTTGCAGGGAATAGGTAATACGTGACGAAGTGACGATGTGACGACGTGACGACGAAATCTGTTATTCCTTTACTTCGTTACCCCGTCACGTCATCACGAAGTCATAGACTAATGTTCCCGGATATCCATTTTTTTTTTAAATTTACCACTGTAATTAACAACACCCATGAGACAAGAACGTTCCCATACCAAAGTAATTGCCACTCTCGGTCCTGCTTCCCAGGACAAAGAAGTACTTCGACAGATGTATGAAGAAGGAATTGATGTCTGCCGCCTGAACTTCTCCCATGGTTCGCACGAGGACCATTTGAAAAACATTAATACCATTCGTGAATTAAACGCTGAACTGGATGTTAATGTAGCCATCCTTGCAGATCTCCAGGGACCAAAACTCAGGATCGGAGTGGTACAGAACAACGGAGTGGAACTTGTAAGTGGAAGCGAATTTAAACTGGTCTCGGAGAATTGCGAGGGAACTGCCGAAAAAGCTTATATGAGCTATGAACTCCTGCCTAAAGATGTTACGGTAGGTGAAATCATTTTAATAGACGATGGTAAAATCAAGCTCGAAGTTATTTCTACCAATCGTAAAGATTCCGTAACCACCCGGGTAATATATGGTGGAATATTGTCATCTAAAAAAGGCGTAAATCTTCCAAATACAAAAGTATCCCTTCCCAGTCTTACAGAAAAAGATATTGAAGATGCCCTTTTTGCACTTGAACACAATGTAGATTGGATTGCCTTGTCTTTTGTACGATCGGTAAATGATATCATCGATCTGAAAAAACTAATTAAACACAGTCGCAAGAACACCCGAATAGTGGCGAAAATAGAAAAGCCGGAAGCCATTGATGAGATTGACCAGATTATCGATATGGCAGATGCCATAATGGTTGCACGGGGAGATCTTGGAGTGGAAGTGGATTTCGACAGAGTTCCAATGCTTCAGAAACAAATCGTGGAAAAATGCATATACCAGTCGAAACCTGTAATCATCGCTACCCAGATGATGGAGAGTATGATTACCAATTTTCGTCCTACCCGCGCTGAAGCTACCGATGTTGCCAATGCAGTTCTCGACGGGGCGGATACCCTGATGCTGAGCGGAGAAACCTCCACAGGAAAATTCCCTGTGGGAGTCATTCAGTCCATGCAAAAGATTATCGACTGGACTGAAG
Organism: uncultured Chitinophaga sp.; assembly: GCA_964349045.1. Classification (GTDB taxonomy): domain Bacteria; phylum Bacteroidota; class Bacteroidia; order Bacteroidales; genus JACJXF01. Next base: position 37,450 of record CAYGFI010000023.1, on the reverse strand, counting down.
ATAATGGGTTTAAGTATTTCAGAAATCATCCGCCAAAAGATTTTTCCCGTACTTTCCTTCCCGATTCGATTTGTTACAATGCCTGTATCATGGCTGAGCAGACTCAGGCTAAAGCCATTCTGACTTTTACCCATTCGGGTTATACAGCCTTCAGAATATCTTCTTATCGCCCAAAGTCCGATATATTTGCATTTACAGTAAATAAAACCCTTTTACCGGTTCTCAGCCTCGTTTGGGGTGTCAGAGCCTTTGAGTCGAAAGAGTACCAGACCATGGAATCGTATATCAATTCTTCTATTCAATTTCTGCTCGATAAAAATCTGATCAAACATGGGGATGTTATCGTGAGTGTAGGTAGTATGCCGCTTCTGGAGAGGGGGAAGACGAATATGCTGAAGTTAACGTATATTTAGTGACGAGGTGACGGGGTGACAAAGTGACAAGGTGACGACATCACCGAAACATTAAATTCTTTCAAAACCAGGAAACATATAATGTCAGAAGATTTTAATCAGGTACTTCAGTCCACTGAAGTCAAATGGCTCTCCAGACTATACACGCATGTAAAAGAAATATTCGCCCTCGATCCCCTGCCCTCTCACAACGAGGAACACCACCTGCGGGTATGGAACTATGCCAGGGACCTTCTCAAAGAGATTTCTTTCCGCGGAATACTCATCGACAAGGCAAGCATGGAAGAGATAATGATTGCAATTTTCTTTCACGACACAGGCATGAGTATCAACAGGGACTCGGATCATGGTAAGGAAAGCCGCCATCTGTGTGAAGACTGGATGGGACAGAATCAAATCCCCCTGAATGAAAACAGCAGAAGAATTCTTGATGCAATTGAGCATCATGATGACAAGTCCTACCGGTTTACGTCCGAAATCACCACCGGTAATAAGGCAAATTTGCTTACTGTACTGAATATCTGTGACGATATGGATGCATTCAGCTATTGCGGAATATACCGCTACAGTGAAATATATCTGTTACGTGGAATTTCCATGGAAGAACTTGGACAACAAGTCATTTCCAACGCAAGTGGCAGGTTCAGAAATTTTATGAGCAATTGCATGCACCTCCCCGGAATGATAAAAACCCATGCGCCACGCTACGATGTTCTTGAGAACTTTTTCCGACAATACAACGCCCAGCTCCGCAAAGATCCCAGCGGCAGAAGTATTGATCACGGTCCGGTGAATATTATTAAATTTTTCTACCGGCAGATTCTCGGGGGAGTTAATTCAGTTGAGAGTCTCTGCTCTTCTGCTATAAGTGAACATGAGGGGATGTATGAAAAAACTTTTTTTGAGAATCTGAGGAGGGAGTGGTGTGGCCCCACCCAGGCCCTCCCCAAGGGGCCGGGGTAGGGTCACTTCACATAAAAGTCCATCATTTTGTTCCCCTCCAGGTATGCCGTCAGCCGGTCACCTACCTTCACAGGTCCCACTCCGGCCGGAGTTCCGGTAAAGATCAGATCACCGGTTTTAAGCGTTATAAACTGTGAAACATAGGAGATGATATGTTCAAAGGGAAAAATCATTTCAGAAGTAAATCCGGTTTGAACGCGTTTTCCGTTAATATCGAGGTGGAAACTCAGATTGTGAATATCGCCAAAACTTTCTACCGGCATAAATTTACTTACCGGAGCCGAATAATCAAAACCTTTTGCAATTTCCCAGGGCAAACCATTCTTCTTGCATTCTGTCTGCAAATCCCGGGCCGTGAAATCTACTCCCAGTCCAATCTGGGAGAAATAGCGTGAGGCATATTTTGTTTCAATGGAACGGCCTAAGCGGTCGATCTTTAGTACCACTTCAAGCTCATGATGAATATCGCTGGAAAACTCAGGATAGAAAAACGGGCGATTGCGGATTACCAGGGCCGAATCGGGTTTCATAAAAAATACCGGCTTTGATGGAACAGGATTATTCAGCTCTTTAGCGTGTTCGTGGTAGTTTCGGCCAATGCAAATGATTTTCATTACCAATAAATTTTATTGTTTCAATTCAGTAAAAGAAAACAAATTTCACTTTTTGAAAGTTATGTAAAAAGGGGCGAATCATTGCGCAAATAAAATTGTACCAATACGATTAATTAGATTAATATTCCGGTTTACTTCCCGAAAGCCCTAAGTTTAATCGTTGTTATTACCTTTTTTGTATGAAGCGGAAAATCCCCATTCATAAGCCATCCATAGTATCCCGGGTCTTTTGCAAGTACTTCCTCAACCGGTTTCCCCTTGTATTTACCAAAATTAAATACCTCAGCTTTATTTTCATTGTAAATGATCCTTCCTGCAAAATCAACATTTTTATTATGAGCCGAAAATTCGGCTAAAGCTGCCATATCATTTTGTAAAGTGGGATAACGATCGAGCTGTGCTTTCAAAATCTCATACGTGGCTCTTGTGTCGGCTTCGGCGCTGTGAGCATTTTCCAGATCACGGTCGCAATAGAATTTATATGCTGCCCCGAGCGTACGTTGCTCCATCTTATGAAAAATTACCTGTACATCGATAAATTTACGCTTCGTCATATCGATATCAACATCAGCTCTGAGGAATTCTTCGGCGAGCAGAGGAATGTCAAATTTATTGGAGTTATAGCCTGCAAGGTCGCACCCTTCAATTTCCCGGGCAAGAGTTTTTGCTATGGAAAGAAAAGTGGGAGAGTCCTTTACATCTTCATCGGTGATTCCATGTATTTCTGTAGATTCCGGTGGAATTGGAATTGTCGGATTAATCAGCATTGTCTTACTTACTTCATTCCCGTTCAGTTCGATCTTCAGGTATGAAAGCTCAACAATCCGGTCTGCTGCAATATTAATACCCGTGGTTTCGAGGTCAAAAAATACAATGGGATTCCTGAGGTTAAGTTGCATAATACTTTTTTAAAATTGAAGCACGCGAAGGTCGTGCATTAATTGTTAACTGCGACCTTGCGTGCTCAATATGATTTTTATTTTATTCCCTGAATGCCTCAGGCATTGATCATCATAGGCATCAACAGCATCAGGATATCTTCATTTTCGTTTGCTGTTTCTGCCGGCAGGATTAATCCGGCACGGGTTGGATCGCTCATCTCAAGAATCACCTCAGTGGCTGCCAGGTTTGAAAGTATCTCGATAAGGAAAGTTGATTTGAACCCGATCTCCATATCATCTCCCTCGTAAAGACAATTCAGTCTTTCATATGCCGATATTGAGAAGTCGATATCCTGTGCCGAAACGGTGATCTGGTTCCCTTTGAGTTGAAGTTTGATCAGATTCGATGCCTGGTTGGAAAACACAGACACCCTTCGTAAAGTATTGTAAAACTCAAGCCTGTCAATATGTAGTTTATTGGGATTTTCAGTGGGAATTACAGAATTATAGCTGGGATAATTTCCTTCAACCAGTCTGCATACAAGAATATAATCTGTAAGGGTGAACGATGCATTTTTCTCATCAAACTCAACTTTTACCCGGCTGTCTTGTTTGGGTAGAATATTTTTTAATAGATTCGCCGGTTTCTTAGGCAGGATGAATGAAGCAGTTGAGTCCGATTTTCCGTCGGTTCTCTTGTAGCGCACCAGTTTGTGAGCGTCAGAAGCGACAAATGTTAAATCATCAGGTGACATCTCGATAAAAATACCATTCATAACGGGACGAAGTTCATCGTCGGCTGTTGCAAAAACTGTTTTTAAAATGCCGCTGAGCAGAAGTTCAGCATCAACATCAATGCTGACTTTTTTGTCATCTTTTAAAACCGGCATCTGTGGGAATTCATCCCCGTTCTGACCCATAATCGTGAAACGTCCGTTTTCAGAATTGATAACCACGTTGTGAGTATCAGCATTGATCTCAAAAGTGAGGGGCTGATCGGAAAACTCCTTAAGCGTATCGGTGAGGATACGGGCCGGAATGGCGATTTTCCCCGAATCTGTTGCATTGGCAAGTGTAAGCTTTGTGATCAGCGTCGACTCAAGGTCGGATGCTGTAATTTCCAGTTGCTTGCCTTTCATCGAAAAAAGAAAATTATCCAGGATAGGAAGAGTATTCTTTGAACTAATAACCCTGCTGACCGATTGAAGGTGATTCAGGAGTTCGGTACTCGAAACGACAAATTTCATTCTTTTTATTTTTTAATTTAACAGTTCAGTTTGTTTGCAAAATATATTCATTTTCCTGAAACGGTACAAATATCATGGCGATTTGCAAAGCATTGTTTTTCAAATCATTCAATTTCAGGCTATTCTGTGTTTTTAAATCCTGTTTTAAAAACTATCAATAATACAAAAAATTTGTGAGATGAAGATGTTTACCTTTCTTTTTCTTTTCCAGGGTATTCAGTTTTAAATCTGAATTTCAAAGGGGACTGAATTGGCAGAGATTTCAAATTTTAAACTTCATGCTTACACCCAGGAAATTATTTTCCGGATCAATCAGAAATGATCCAAGCATCAGTATAAAATCATACCACATATGAGCTGCAACCGCCGGGCCAATGTTATAATCCCTTTTCTGTACATCTCTGCCCAGAAAATATCCGGCAATGGATGCCTCTGCAACCTGCAACAATGCAGCTCCGAAATCAGGTTTACCTGAAAACATAAGGTTCCCAAGGTGTACTGAGCCAAAGAACAAACTTGAATAGATCAATCCTTTTTTTTGCCCCAGTTTATAATCCCACACGGGCATTATTCCATTTCTGAAATAATACTCTTCTGCAACTCCTGCTCCATAACTTGCCGCCAGGGAGGTTGCGCCATATATGGCCAGGGCAGGGTTCCTGTCCAGATATCCATCCACAAAATACATTTTATCAATGTTGCGGAAACTATGATCAGCATGCCGGCCTGTAAAATACAGTTCAGCAATTGCCACCAGTACAAATGCTCCGGTGATTGGCTTAAAAACATTTTCAGGCCGGAAAGGCGCTTTTAGCAGATCATTGAATTTTACAGGGTCATATTTAAAATCCGGGTTATAATATTTCATTATCTCAAGTCTGTTTCTAAGCCAGTCGCATTTATCAATATTATATGCCTGCATACCCAGTAAAAGCGGAAAATTGTAATAAGGACTTGTGCTCTGGGATTTCAGGTGATTATTATATACTATTCCCAGCGTAATCCCTCCAAGCTCAATACCGGAAAACAATAATCCTTCCACAATCCGGTGATCATAAAAATGAGTGCCACCGGGAGCATACAGCGTCCAGCCGGGATATAATTTTGGCTTAGGATTCAGTAGCGAATCAGTCTGTGAACTGCCTGCCAACGATACAAATGCTAAAAAAACAAAAAGTATTTTAGCTTTCGAACAACAAACTTTCAAAATCATAATTCGTTTATCCTTGTTCTAAAATATGCTGAGAATTATCTATCTGATAGACTATCATCTGGAAGAATTTATTCTTTACGTTTAATAAATTTTAGATTCTGACGGTTATTCCCGTATGATAATTGAACTACATAAAAACCTTCGGGAAGATTTGAAACAGAAAGCATGATTCTGTTTTGGGAAACAGGATATGTTTCATTTATCAGCTCCTTACCCATTAAATTGAATATACGACAAGTAATATCCTGCTGACTAACATTTCCTGATAAAACAATATTAATCTCATCAACAGCGGGATTTGGATATATACTGAATGAATAGGTTTCTGAAGCTATACCTGTTCCTGCTATACTGCATTCCGAATAAGCGACTCCAGGTGAACCTCCCAGACAACCTGCAAACCAGTTGCCTGCAGAGTTTAAATCTGAATCCGGATCTTTCAATTCGAGGGTCAGACCCTGATCAAAAGTTCCCGCAGGCCAGGGATCCTGACTGCTGTATTTAACTCCGCAAACAAGATTATTTTGAATGTCAAACAACTGTACGCTATCCGATGGAGAACCCAGGCCAAAGCCGAATGATCCCATCACGTTTTGCACATCAGGATAGACATTATTGAATTTGTTTATATTCGAAGCGAGAACAAGTCTTTCCTTTGCTTTTAAAAGATATGAGCCCAATAATACCCATTTGTGGTCCTGATTTTCATCTCTTATATACCATCCGGTCAGATCAACCGTATTATCCCCATAATTGAATAATTCTATCCAATCTGAGGTTGGAAATATATCGGTTGAACTGTAGTTTATTTCACTGATGGCAATTGGATTAGCAGGCAATTGCTTTTTAAATTTAGCGATGAATTTATATCCACTGATTTTTACATCGGTCTCAATCACAGGGTTATTTATATCCTGTATAATACTATTCGGTTCCCATCCGTCGAAAACATAATTACCCGTATTTTTAGCTTCAAGTTTTATAGGGACTCCGGCAAAATAAACACCACTCCACGGATAAACCCCGGGAGTAATGGTGTTAATCTGAATAAATCCTGTATTCTCCGGTTTTACCTCCAATTCAATTGTGTACTTACCTGCTAATCCAAAATTGCTAACAATATTATTCCGGACTGTAATTGACCGGTTATTCAACTCACTTTTAAATGTTGTCATGTTGGTGGCGTACTGATTCATACGGGAATTTGCCTGGGACTCTCCTCCTCCCCACCTGACATATTCATTGCGCATTTCAGGATATGAATCGTCATAAACAGATTGCGCAATGTCAATTGTATTTTCTGGCAAATACACTGAATTCATAAGGTCTGCAAACCTGTTAATAAAGTTCCTTTTATACCCGGGATTTTTGATCAGTTCCCTCCAAAACCGCAGATAAGGATTACCGGTATCATAGTTAAGCATATACCTGATATGATCGGTATATGAATTAGACCAGCCATTGGGATTAAGAGCCCATTCCAGATCCTGTAATATAAAACGCCAGCGATATCCGGTAAAATCGCCTTTCACAATTTTAATATTATTATAAGGCCAGTCGGTATCAGCAATCCACGACTGTGCAATGATGTAATCTGTATAATACTCAAGATCAAGAATTTTATCAGCTTTTACAAGATAAACGGCATCTGTCGGCTGAATAGTCAGGAATTTACTGTAATCGTTAAAAAATGTATCAACTGAACCATTTAAAGCCCTCAGAACTGAATTGTAATAATAGCTGAGTGAGAGTAAATGAAAAGCGCTGTCGGTATTGGCATTATAATTCTTTTCGAAGTATTGGTCATTAAGTTTTTCCCGCATTTCATACAAGCCAAAATAAGCCCCGTTAATATAAATAACCACAGGTGAATATGCCGAATAGTAATTATATGTATTGAGGCTCATCATCCTGGTTTCCATTGCATCTTTAAATGGAAAGGTGAGCCATTGATTACTTCCGTTCCGTATGTAAATTGATTTATAATCTTCCCGGTCGGGACGATCTCCCAGTAACATATATTTCACATCGCCATCGCCATAAATCTTATTGTCAAATTCTAATCTGAAAGAGTGTTGGGGCTGCGAACGGCTGCCTCCGGCGCCTCCATCAATCTGAATTCCTGAAAACTGTTCGAATTTCAATTGCCTGTTTGCATCGAAATACTCAACATAACATGGTCTTTCCCATTCCTGCCAGTGATTATCGAATATTCCGCTGCTTCCATAAAGGTTAGTGTTTTTGGTGATTACGGAAATTACCGGAACCGTGTGCCCGTTGTTGTTGATGAAATACGTGTTAGTTGCCGAACGGCCCGGAAGTTTATCTGCATTGCTGAAACAGGCTGCCCGTAATACTTTGGTGGTTGCAATACTGATCGGATTTCCAGTGTACAATGCCGAAGTCTGAACAGGTTCACTTCCGTCGAGAGTATAGTGGATTTCTGAGGTGGATGAAGTTGAGCTAATCGTGATTAACTGATTTCCTGTATAATAACCTTCCGTAACTGAAAACTTAGGTTCCGGTTCTCGTTCAAGGGAATAGGCTTTTGTCGTGTTTGCTTCAGATGGGGTCGGTTGTACAAATATTGCCCAATTACCGGCGCCGTCAGTTGCTCTTCCCAGCGACCATCCGTAATCCAGATCTTTAACCCGGACTATTTCTGTTTCCCCCGTATTAGAATTGTATAAAGATATTTTTTCACCGGCACTTTTGATTTCAAAATTTGTATGAAATGAGTTTAAATTCGATGGGATCAGCCAGGTGGGCGATTTGTCGAAAAATGAATCAGAATCATTTATCATGAAAGAAAAAAACGGGATCAGGCTTAAATCAGAAGAAGTATTGTTAATATTATGAACCTCAACGGCAAGTACGTTTTTACCGGTTAGTAAGAGTGATTTGACTAAAGTAGTGTCGAAAGCAATTTTTTCGGGTTGACCGCCAGAATACATCGCTGCCTCGTGGTTTGCCGTTGCGGCTGAATTCCAGGCCGGAGCTCCGTTTATATTTGATCGCACTATCTCAACACCATTGAGCCAGGCAACAAACCCGTCATCATAATCAAGATGCAGGGCAATGTCCTTATAGCTGAAACCTTCAGGTAAATCAAATGATTTGAGGATGTAAATAACCATTGTACCAGCAGGGACAACAGAAACATCATCATCATCACCATAGCCGAATCCTGCACTGCCGTTATTCCATCCGACAGGTATAAAATCAGGTTGATTCCAATCTGACGAAGTTGAGGATGAAGAAATTATATAATTAAATTCATGTCCAGGCAAAACCGCACTTTCCCAATGAAAAGCTCCGGCGGGAATTCTGTCTTTGCCGGAAGCAAAAACAAGCAAATGCCCTCCGGCTTGTATCTCATAAGATGGAAACTTCCATCTTTCTATATTTGCCGAATCGTCACTTAAATAATAATGATTCAAATTAATTGCTGAATCTGATGTGTTATAAAGTTCAATCCAATCTTCGTTCGAAAAATCCTCATCGGATATCTGACCGGAATTTTTATTTGATATTTCATTTATAACTACCTGTGCATCAATAGATCTACAAAAAGATACAATAATAAAAATCCCCAGGTATAACTTTGCTCTGAACATGATAGTTTTTAAGATTCAGTGCAAAATTGCATTTATTATTTTCATTAAAAGAATTTCTCACTGGTTTACTTGATTTATTTCATTGTACCCTGTTATCCCATCAGCACCTCAACCTTAACTTCATTCTCCGGTGACATAATGGGAATAAGGTTATCCGGCATCTGCTTTCCATCAACCATGATTTTTCTGATCCCCTTTGACACTCCATCGGGATTTAAAATAAATATATTATAGGTAGTTCCACGAAATTTACGGGTTACCCTAAAACTTTTCCAGCTTTTGGGAATACACGGATCAATTAATAAACCGTCGTAACCGGTTTTAATGCCAAGAATAAACTGAGTAATAGCATAATAGTTCCATGCTGCTGTACCCGTAAGCCAGGAGTTTTTAGCCTCACCGGGTTTGAATGCATCTTTTCCGGCAACCATTTGTGAATAAACATATGGCTCGGTTTTATGCAAATCGCTGATTTCTTCGAGGTAAGCCGGGCAAATTTTCTGATAGTACTCCCAGGCCCTGTCTCCACGTCCAATAACCGTTTCGCCTATCATAATCCAGGGATTGTTGTGGCAAAATATCCCGGCATTCTCTTTATATCCCGGGGGATAACTTGATATCTCACCATACTCAATGTAATATTTTGTAAAAGCGGGATTATTGAGGACTATTCCGAATTTAGTATCCAGCCGGTCTTTTACTGAGTTGAGTGACTTGATGCACATCCCCTCCTCTTTCCCGATAGCTGCCATGGTACACCAGCCCTGAGATTCGATAAATATTTTGCCTTCTTCATTCTCATTGCTGCCAACTTTTCTACCATAGTAATCATAAGCGCGGATAAACCATTCGCCGTCCCATCCGTAACTTTTAACGGCCAGGGTCATTGCATCCACATGTCTTTGGGCACGGACAGCTTCGTCCTTTTTTCCCAGCCTTGTGCAAAGCCCGATATAGTCCTGTCCGTAAATTACAAACATACCGGCAATCATAACCGATTCGGCTTTTGTACCTACGGATTTGTTCCCGGTTGTCTGGAACGATTCATTGGGGTCGTTGGAGAAACAGTTAAGATTCAGACAGTCGTTCCAGTCAGCGCGTCCAATGAGCGGGAGACCATGTGGCCCCAGGTTATGGATAACATGATCGAATGAAACACTCAGATGGTCGAACAGGGATCGGGCATCTGACCAGTCATTATCAAAAGGCACCTTCTCATCAAGGATGCCGAAATCGCCTGTTTCCTTGATGTAGCTTATCGCCCCAAGGATAAGCCATAATGGATCGTCGTTAAAACCTCCGCCAATATCATTGTTTCCGCGTTTTGTTAAAGGCTGGTACTGGTGATAGCATCCTCCGTCGGGAAACTGGGTGGAGGCTATATCTATGATACGCTCACGTGCTCTTTCCGGTATCTGGTGAACAAACCCGACAAGGTCCTGGTTTGAGTCGCGGAATCCCATCCCCCGCCCAATACCGGATTCAAAAAAGGAAGCTGAACGGGAGAAACAAAATGTTACCAGGCATTGATACTGGTTCCAGATGTTCACTATCCGGTCGAGCTTTTCATCGCCTGATTCAAGGACAAAATTGCCAAGAAGCTTGTCCCAGTATTTTCGCAAATCGTCTAAAGCGGCGTCAACTTTTGTAACGGTATCGAACTTTGCAATTGCATCTTTAGCTTTTTTCTTATTGATGATATTTTTTGATTCCCATTTCTCGTCTTCCTTATTCTCTGCATATCCCAGCATAAAAATAAAATCTTTCGATTCACCGGGCTTCAGTTCCACTTCGATGTAATGCGATGCAATGGGCGACCAGCCGTGGGCCTCCGTTTTCCGGGAAACTCCTTCCAACACAACCTGAGGCTTTTCAAATCCATTGTATAATCCAAAAAACGATTCCCGGTCTGTGTCATATCCCTGTACCGGGCAGTTAACGGAATAAAATGCGTAATGATCGCGGCGTTCCTTGTATTCGGTTTTGTGATAAATTACAGAACCCTCGATTTCAACCTCTCCGGTGGAGAAGTTTCGTTGGAAATTTTCCATATCGGAGGCAGCATTCCATAAACACCATTCGATAAACGAAAAAATCTTAAGTTTTTTTATTCCGGGGGATTGGTTGGTCAGGGTAAGCTTTTGTACTTCGGCCCATGTTTTCAGGGGAACAAAATATAATGTACTGGCAATAACTCCGTTTTTCCGGCCTTTAATAATTGTATAATTCATGCCATGCCGGCACTCGTAACTATCAAGTTCGGTTTTACAGGGTTTCCAACCGGGAGACCAGATAGTTCCACCATCGTTGATATAAAAGTATTTCCCTCCGCTATCCATTGGAACATTATTGTACCTGTAGCGGGTTATACGGCGGAACCTGGCATCTTTGTAAAATGAATACCCTCCCGCGGTGTTCGATATAAGCGAAAAAAAATCTTCACTGCCCAGATAGTTAATCCAGGGCCATGGAGTCCGCGGATTGGTGATTACGTATTCGCGGTTTTTGTCATCAAAATATCCGTATTTCATTCGAAAATATTTGAGTTATGTTATTGTATATTAAGTTGTTTCTCATGGAACCCTCATGTATTTTCATGTCCTTGTTGTGTACATCAGTACATGAGGGTTTCATTTTGAGTTTTTCTTTGATTTAATGCTTTGAATAGAATGAGATAAAAGTTTCCGGAAATAAGTTCTGGCAAGCTCAGATTTTTCCCTTTTAACTTTTCCCTTATCCTTTATCGTTTATCCTTTATCCTTTATCCCTTATCCTTTATCCTTTATCCTTTATCCCTTATCCCTTATCCCCTATTTATCCTGAAGTCCCAGTTTATCCCACCACGTAAATTTAAGTATGGTTGTGGATATGGCAACCAGGAGCAAAACAACAGACATCGCTCCAAACTTATGCAGTACAAAATAGATGGGAAGCATAACAAGTGATGTTTGCCAGACAATTCCAACAAAAACATTGACCATATCCAATTTGAAATTCTTATTGCGGAAAAATAAAGGATCCTCTGCTATTACTGCATCATTAACGGTTTTCCAGAATCCCCATGGTTTAACTTTTTTGTAGAAATCCTTTAAGACATTCATATCGGTTGGTTTTGTGACCAATGTGGCAACCACGCATCCCATTATGGAGGGTATCAGGATAAAGGGGAAAAAGTAAAGTACCCGTATGTCGGGTGCGCTATCCGGGAAAAGTGACTGAAGCACTCCCGGGAAAAACATGGGAATAGCGCTGACCACAATTCCCGTAAGCATCCCCCAGAAATAGCCATTGGAATTAAACCTCCACCAATACCATTTAAGTACGTTAGCGGCAGTATAGCCGCCCCAGAGGGCCGAAACCAGTAACTGGAGAACCTGGTTGACGTTTTTGGCCATCATTCCAAGTATAATACTCACAACGACAACAATTATACCTACAGAATAATTAGTCCATTTAATGTTAATATTTGTGGCTTTGGGTTTGATGTATTTCAGGTAAATATCATTTGTTATGTATGCCTGTGCTGCATTTAGCGTACCTGCAAAAGTGGACATAAAAGCAGCTAATAAGCCGGCCAGCAATAATCCCAGCAAACCGGCAGGAACAAACTGGTCTATTGCTGAAGGTAGTATTTGTTCGAAATCGATTTTTCCGGCTACCATAAGATCGAGCCTATCGTAAAAAATGATCCCCAATACTAAGAATCCTGCAATCATCAGGTATCGGACCGGCATAAGGACCAGGGATACAAAACCGCTCATTTTGGCAGCTTCAGAAGGCGATTTGGTTGCCAGGATTTTCTGCATATCGTAATTTGGAGCCGGACCTGCCACACTCAGAAGTACACCTTTACACAGCATCATCATAAAAAATGCCGAAAATAAAGTGTAACCATCCTCCTTTATCTTTTGATTGACATCGGCAATGTAAAAGGTCCAGTCAATATCGAGAGTTCTGCCAAAGAATGGATTCATCCAGCCATCCGGAACACTGATACCATTTGTGGCAACTGCTTTAAATGCAATGATGGCAATTGCTATGGAGGCAAAAGTCATTATGGAATATTGCAGAACATCGGCCCAGACAATACTGATCATTCCACCTATTACTGAATAAAAAACCGCGAACATGGTAAAGGCAATACCATATAAATGAGGCACATATTGAGGTGCAATATCCAGTTGAAGGTATTGGTTTACCACTTCCCATGGAATAAAAATCTCCATAAATTTACCAAGCCCGATGAACCCATAAGCCAGGAATCCCAAACCACTTATCAGCGCAAACACGACCACAATTCCGTGTGAAAGCTTACTACCGTTATCCTTCCCGAAACGGGTTGTGATCCACTCGGCGCCGGTGGTTACATTTGAACGGCGTAGCCACGCCGACAAAAACATCATCAGGAAAATCTGATTAAAAACGGGCCAAAGCCATGGTATCCAGACACTTTTTAAACCATAAACAAAGCCGATGGTAACCAGCCACATAGTCCCCGAAATATCGAACATCCCTGAGGCATTTGATAATCCCAGCATATACCAGGGCATGGTATTTCCCCCAAGGAGGTAGGAATTCTTATCCTTCTCGGCCCTTTTCTTAAGAATAAGTCCGATTACGACGGTTGCAACCAGATAGGTAAGGATAATTAAAACATCAATTAAGTGTAAGCGCATGTTAATTAAGGTTTATGATATAAAGATCAATTAATATTAGTAATGCTGAGTTTTACACTAAGAATGAAGGCTCTTTCCGCGTTTTCCTGAATACTTCACGACTAAACCTGTACAATTGAGCAGGCTTGTGGGCAACTCCTTTCTGCTTTTCTTTAAGTGGGATAACATAATTCATCTGGGCTACTTTCTTCCGGAAATTACGCTTATCAAACCTGATTCCTAAAACAGCTTCATAGAGTTTCTGCATTTCCGACAAAGTGAATTTTTCAGGAAGGAGTTCAAATCCTATTGCATCCTGTTGTAACTTTTGTCTGAGGTGTGAAAGAGCTTTATCAAGGATTTGATTGTGATCATATGCAAGGTTGTGAGCTTCGTTTACGGGATACCATTTAACAATTCTGCCTTTCTGAATAATTTTTACATCGATTGATGGCAATAATGAAAAATATCCAACAGTAATAATCCTTTTGCTAAAAACATCCGCAAACTGTTCAAGCCACAATTGGTCATTGGGATGTTCGAGGCGATCAAGGGCGCCGAACGTGTAAAACTGTTCGAGTACAAGGTTTTCGAGTCCTGTCAGGTCCTTAACAATCCTGGCTGCTGCAGCGTCAAGATTTTCATCTTCCATGATGTGGTAACCGGTAAGAGTAAGGTCGGAAAAAATAACTTCCCCTGATCTGTCGGATCTTAGCGTCCGCTCCACCATTAATATCTTAAGCTGATTGCCATCAAAACCAAAAATGACACAATCAACCGATACATTTGCCATTAACTTTCCAGGCATGATTACTTAATTTTGGATAACTGAAAGTCAGATTATTTTTTCCAAAGCAAAGCTTTGAGTTTATAGCTAAAAATTAATTAAAACGGATTATTAGTGTATTATAAACACTAAGCATAATGCAAATGTAAATTTTTTCAGAATATATCCAAATAAAAAATCAGGTTTTCAGCTTACTCTCACGAATGAGTATCGAAATCCTTTTTAAATGCATACGATTATTGCATGTCTGCGCCAACATTAAATGCGGAAATGCCCGATATTGCCCTCATATATAAGCTAAGAGCATTTCTTCCCGCTATTGTGAACCCAGAATGAAATGCTCCTTTTCCTGAAGTATCAGATCCAATACCATATATCGGGTTACCTTGTAGCCCGGCTGATTATTATATTTCACCAGCGCCCTGAACATATCCAATCCATTCCCATTCCTGAGAGGAAAAACTTCCAACTCATATTTCCTGCCGGTCGTATCTTCTACCCGGACGATCCACATGGGTTTTTCACCGGGTCGAATTTCAGAATTATAGCTGCGATCATAAAAGACATTCATGAAATAACTCAGGTAAAAATTCAATTTTTCATTGTCTATGAGGCTTTCGGGTAATTTATTTTGCCCACTCCCGTCAAATAACAAGGGCTTATCATCAATAACCTTTATATGAAAATCTTTATCGGGAGAAGAAGGATGTAAAACTGTGATCTCTTTTATCGAACTGAAGGGAAGATTGAGTAATGTTCTGTCTCTCCAATGATCGGGATCATCGCTAACTATTTCTGCAGGATTTATTTTGGGAAATCCCTGTATCTCAACGGCATATAGTTTCATCCCTGCCTCCTTCTGCATAAACGATTTTCCGTCGATTTCGAAAAAACGGATCAGATTTTTTCCCTTACCTTCAAAAATTTTTACCTCTGTACCTTTTCCCTCTTCATTTACGGGTATGTTGCTGACACCTTTCACAACCATTCGTGAGAAACTGAAAAGGAAATTATTAACGGCAACAGAACTTGCCGGTGAATCTCCATTAATCAGCCAATTGTTTCCCTGACGGGTAAGGATTATGGTATTTTCAGAAATAATTTCAATGCGATAAACAGCCGCAGTATCCCTAATCCTGAAATCATTTTCCATAAAAAACCTGCTTCCCGGTTTTCCCCGAAACAGGTAACCCAGAAAGATAATTCCTGTAATAATTATTAATAGTATGAGCAGTATTTTTCGCATAAACTATGATCTCAGAATAAATAAAATGATACAACAGTTTATTTTGAATATTTTCGTTTGCGTAAAAAATTAAATGTCAATCCAAAAATAAGGATTATTACAACCGGTAAAACCGTATTAATCATTTTCCACTTAAACTTCATTTGTGCAGTACGAATTCTTGACTTGTCAAGCAGGCGGAGTTTAAACTCCCGTGATCGTAATTCAATAAGTCCCTGATCATCGGTCATGTAATTAATCACATTCATGATAAACTCCTTATTACCAAAAGTCTGACGGGTATCTTTGTCATAACCGAGGATCATTGGGATATTTCCATCTTTGGTAGCCTGTACATCGTTTCGAATCATATCTCCGTCTCCTGCAACAAAGATCATCGTTGGTTCCGATTTCTTCACAATCTGCACGTCAGCCGGTATAACTCCCGAAGGAACTCCGTAATTGGCATAGAAGGATTCAAATTGCCCTTCTGCCAGTATCGCAACGGGTAAACGTGATTTGTTGAAAGTTCTGCGATTTGGAGCCCGTGTCACTTCGTCCATTGATATAAAAACAGGATTATCTATCCTTGCACTGGTATCTGAACTCGAGAGTAAAACCGTTCGCTTCAGACCCGTTATAGCAACAGGTGTTGTATCAATTGCACTTACAAACTCACCTTTCACATAATTCAGCCCCTTAGTCAGGCTGTTTTCCGGAGAAGCTGTAAAAAGGGGATAATACCACCAGGGCATGAATGAAATGGTTGGATCCTGTCCGTTAACAGAACTTTCAATTCTGATAAAATTACATTGCAGATCCTTAATAAGATTATAATCGATTCGTATGCCATATTTAAAAATCAGGTCATTCAAATTCACATCATTATATTCTGTGAAAGTCCGGCCCGATGTAAGACTGTCTGAATGAGTCTGCACCGGATCCAGAAAAAACAACACTCTCCCTCCTCTCATAATGTACTGATCAATGGCAAACTTATCCTGATCGTTGAACTTCTCCAGTGGCTGTGCAATGATCAAAGCCTTGTATTCAAGGAGGTTTGTGAGATTGCCGTTAATTGTACCGCGATCAACCTGGAAAAACAGGCTTAGCTCGACACTTATATCATTTACCTGGTAAAAATCCAATTCATTATGTCCTTCTATAAATGCAATTTTCTCAATATTTTTTGAAGAAAGACTTTTTATGGCCCGGATGAATTCATATTCAAGCGACTGGACGGAATTGTTCAGGTTTACCTGATAGGATAAGCCCGGGTTGTTTTTGAGGAGGTTCACGGGAAAATCTACTCCCTTATAATTCAGGATAGCCCCGGGAAAGATAATTTTTGTTGTATAGCCACCCTCTGAATCCTTCAGGCGAATATCGGTAACACGGAGACCACGGTCAGCCAGGTTACGCATCACCTGGTTCCTGATTTTCGGATCGGGTTCGGCATAGAGGTTGATAAACTCAAATTCAATATTTCTTCCCGCGTAGGCTCTGAAATCGAGGAGCATTTCCTTAATCGCCTGCCGGAATCTTACAAGATCAGATGGCAAATCGCCTTCAAGGAAAACTCTGATATAAACAACATCATCAAGATTTCGTAAAATTTCCCGGGAATTCCTGTTCAGAGTATAGCGCTTTTCAGAACTCAGGTCGACACGAAAAAAACGAACGCTGGCAAAATAATTCATCAGGAAAACCAGCAATATCAAAACTGTAAGCTGGATAAAATTTTTACGTCTGGATTCTTTCCTGTTCATATTATATGCTTACCATTTCCTGCTTTGCAGGCTTAATTTGGTTAAAAAAAGAAAAAGAATAATTACAGATATAAAATATACCAGGTCCCGGCTATCAATAACTCCGCGCGATACCGACTGATAATGATAATCAATACCGAATTTTTCAATTATACTGACCCATTCTCCGGAGGTAGCTAAAGAAGCGATAAAGCCGAATCCCAGGTAAAAAATAAATGAGAATAAAATGGCAACAATAAAAGCGACAATCTGGTTTTCAGTAAATGAAGATGAAAAAATACCTATTGCAGAATAAATTCCCCCTAAAAAAACAAGTCCTATATACGAGCCCCATGTTCCGCCGATATCAAGGTTGCCAGGCGGACTCCCCAGCTTATAAACTGAGACATAATAAATAAGCGTCGGGATCAGGGAGAGAATTACCAGTGTCCAGGCAGCTGCAAATTTGGCAATAACGATTTCTATTTCACGAACCGGCCGTGTAAATAACAATTCGAGCGTTCCGGAGCGCCTTTCCTCAGCAAACATTCGCATGCTTATTGCAGGAACCAGGAACAGGAACACCCATGGAGCCAGTGAAAACAGAGTGTCAAGGCTTGCATATCCATTTTCCAGTAGATTCATCTGACCGGTAAAAACCCACATAAAAAGGCTCGTCAGCAAAATAAATACCACCATAACTATCAGTCCGGTCAGAGAGCTGAAGAATCCCCTGATTTCCTTTATATAAATTGTCAGCATAATTTAAAATGAATGCACGAAAATACGCTAAAAGTCGGATAATTCAAATCGGATAGCCATACCGGCTGAATAAATTACGGGCCAACTTCAACAGTCTTAACCCCGGCCCAATCCCAACTTTAGGGAGACAGGCTCTACCCTGAGAGTGAAGGACATGCCACTGATAAAAATGTAATCATTTAAATCCTTCCGGAAGGCTGGAAACCGGGACATCTCCCAATTCAATGATTTGCACGTTATAAAAGTAAAACCTCAGGATATCGGAATACGAATACCCTTGCCTGGCCATTTCCATGGCACCTTCCTGACTCATACCAACGCCATGACCATAACCTTTGCCATGCAGAACGATACTGCCGTTTTGAATTTCCATGGTAAAAAATGAAGAACGCAGTTGCAGATCGTTTCGTATATCGGCTAAACGGATGGAATCACTTCCCAGGATAAAATACTTTTTCCTGTGATCCTGCCTTATCATAAGTTGTTCGTCTGTGAATTTGTTTAAATCGGATTTACATTGCTTTGAAAGGTATTGTTTCCATTCCCTGATACTGATGGTTTTTTTCCAGCGCGCTTCTTTGAGTCCTAATGAAAATGGATCAACGACTGCTTGCAGGTATTCATCCCCACTATTCCAGATATCAGCAGCTCTTTGTGTTTCTCCCCCGCTGTTGGAATGAAATATTGCCGGTACGATTGAATAGTTCTGATCCACCAGAACCAGACTGTGAGTTGCCATAACGGCGTCATAGATTCCCGGGTTCTCATCCTGTACCCCATGAAAAGACTGGCAATGAGTGTTATCGCATAAATTAAAATTCTGACCCGGATGTTTTACCCAGTTTTTTATAGCATAACTGCGGCACAATATTGACTGGGCTTTATAAAACTCAACAGTAGCGCCGGGCCCTCCTTCGGCTTCAACAACCCCGGCAATATATTTATCCAGTGAAAGCTCGTTAATCAGCTGAACAGAACCGTGAAAACGGTTTATTTCAAGATTACCCGAGTAATTCCGCGGTTCAAGAACAGGGTCAACAAGTTTTAACCGGAAACTACAGTGTGAAGAAGACTCTTTAATTATCAGCTTGTTAAAAGTACCGAAATACAAATCTCCATCCATAAGTACCAGTTTATCATCCATTAAACTAATATAAACCAGTTCACCATTTTTTATATCGCGGTAAAACGCAGAATCTCCAAAAGCCTGGTAATTTCCTCCTGTACAATGAAATACAAAAGTATTGATAACCTGATTGTCGAAAAGCCCAATCCTTACATTCTGAGCAGAAAGTCTCATCGGTAAAAGGCTCGTCCCTGCAAGAAAAACCGCTGTAAGTGTTATGATTCTCCTGCAAGTTCCCATATCCTTAGCGCTATTCTGTTAGATGTTCCATCTCCACCCAAAGAAGAGATAATCTGATCATACCCGTTCAGAATTTCCTGCCTTCTTTCGTTGTCCTTACATATACTTTTCAGCTCGGTAACAATATCCCGGGCGAGGTTAAACTGCAGTAATTCTTTAACCACTTCTTTTTCAGCAATAAGGTTAACCAGGGAGAAAAAACGGATGTTTACAAATAATTTTCCGATCTGGTATGTGAGGGTTCCGGTTTTATAGATTACGACCTGGGGAACCCTGAACAAGGCTGCTTCAAGGGTTGCCGTGCCGGAAGTTACCACGGCAGCAAATGCGTTATTCAACAGGTTGTATGTTTTATTGTAAACGATTCTTATGCTGGTGCCCTGAATTATTTTAAGATAGTGTTCTTCAGGTATAGACGGAGCGCCTGCAATTACGAACTCATATTCCGGAAATTCTCCGGCAGCCTGTATCATTTCAGGAAGACTCCGGCTGATCTCATGCGAGCGGCTTCCGCAAAGAAGAGCAATAATGGGCTTTTCTGAAAGTGAGTTCTCTTTTCTGAAGTCAACTTCTGATCCCTTTGAAGAATGAAACTGGGCCATTGAATCCATCAGGGGATTTCCGTAAAACTCAACCTCGAGTCCGTTTTTCCTGAAAAATTCCACTTCAAAAGGAAAAATCACGAATAGTTTCCGGATATACTTCTTCAGTTTCTTTATCCTTTTCTTTTTCCATGCCCATACTTTTGGAGAAATGTAAAATAGAGTTTTTATTGAATTCCTGTAAGAGAAACCAGCAATACGAAGGTTAAATCCTGCATAATCGATCAGGATAAGCGCATGTGGCCTGAAGTTCAGGATATCCCTTTTACAAATGCGAAGATTCCGTGTAATGGTACGGAAATTTGCCAGGACATCCATAAATCCCATAAATGCCATTTCCCTGTAATGTTTGACTAATTTACCTCCGACAGCCTGCATCAGATCGCCGCCATAAAATCGAAACTCCGCCTGTGGATCAGTCTTTATCAATCCCTTCATCAGGTTAGAACCATGAAGATCGCCTGAAGCCTCCCCGGCTATTAGGTAATAGCGCATATTTATAAGATAAATTTAAAAAAAACAATGGCTATGCCAATAAGAAAAGCAGAACCAATTACACCTCTTGCGCTCCTGAGCTTTCCGGACCATATAAAAATAAAAAACAGCAATAGATCCGAAATAGCAGCCAGACTCAAAAGTTTGGGAATAATTTGTGTGCGGCCGGTGTCATAATTCAAGAGATATTGTAAAAAATCATATGCCGTTCTTTCGGTATATCCAACCAGGGATTTATTAAGAAACAGTATGAAATAAAATGAAATTAACTGAATGATCACACCGGTCAGAAATCCGAATAAAAAAGTATTAACCATGTTTTTCTTCATAATATTCAGAGCTTCCAGGTTTTTAATTCAGGAATAGCCGAATAGGCAGTAAGATCAATATCAATAGGTACCACAGTAGCGTAATTATGTGCCAGCAGATACTCATCAGTATCTTCGGAATCTTCTTCCAGGTTCAGATAGTATCCGGTTAGCCAGTAATATTCGCCCTGGTGTGGATCCACCCTTTTTACAAATTCTTCCTTCCAGAGTCCTTTTGCCTGCCTGCATACCCGGATTCCTTTTATTTTATTCAAAGAAACGTAAGGAATATTTACATTCAGGCAAACGCCTTCGGGAAGACCTTTTGCCAGTATATTTTCAATTATTTTTTCTGCAATTTTACCTGCAGCAGTAAAATCTGCATCAGGATCATAACTAAGCAGGGAAAAACCAACTGAAGGAATCTGGTTAACACATCCTTCCATTGCTACTGCCATGGTTCCGGAATATACTACACTTGAGGAAGAATTTGAACCGTGGTTGATCCCCGATACAACGAGATCAGGAGTTTTCCCGTGCAACAGCTGGTTTATCGCCAGTTTTACACAATCAACCGGCGTACCCTGACAACTGTAAATTTCCGGACCATTTTTGTTTTTAATGCGCCTGGCCCTTAACGGAGTTTTAATTGTTATTGCATGTGCCATTCCCGACTGTGCCTCGGATGGCGCTACCACAACTACTTTACCAAAACGGGATGCTACTTCAATTAATGTTTTCAGACCTTTAGCCTCTACACCATCATCGTTTGAAACGAGAATTAATTTATCCTTAGTCAAATCAAATACTTTATTAAATGAATTCTATATTCTCTTCTTAACTCACCCGTTATTCATTATCACATTAAAATTGAATTACGAATATCGATTAAAGATTTTTGATTTCAGATGTTGGAAATCAAATTAAATGATATTCAAATAAACCAAACTACCTGTACCGGTTTAATATCAATTGAAAACGGTTTGTGCCTTTGTGGCATTACAAAAATATTGAATATAAAGGAAGAAACAATAATATTTTCAGGAAAGGCTGCAATTCGATCTTTTATCGCAAATGGGTCAAGGAAACAATATTAGCCCAATTTATATTTATTGCGTTTTATAATTGCCCCATTGCGTTTAATTTTTTCTATTTTTGTCCCATTAAGGATATTAAAAAATGAAGATTTCATATAACTGGCTGAAAGAGTACATCAGTCCCATCCCCTCTCCTGAAGAAACTGCAATAATCCTTACCGGTATTGGTCTGGAAGTGGAGAATCTTGAGGAATATGAGAGCATAAGAGGTGGATTAAAAGGCATCGTTGTTGGCGAAGTTCTGACATGCGTAAAGCATCCCAATGCAGATAAACTAAGCGTTACAACAATTAATCTTGGGTCCGGCGAACCTGTGCAGGTGGTATGCGGGGCCACCAATGTAAGAGCCGGACAAAAAGTGCCTGTAGCAATACCCGGAACTACTCTTTTCAAGGGAGATGAAAGTTTCACCATCAAAAAATCAAAGATTCGCGATGTAGTATCCGAAGGTATGATTTGCGCCGAAGATGAGATCGGGCTCGGACATTCACACGATGGGATCATGGTCCTTGACCCCGCTGCCATACCCGGAACACCTGCGGCCGATTACATCAAAGTAGAAAGCGACTATGTCCTGGAAATCGGTCTTACTCCCAACCGTATTGATGCGGCTTCGCATTATGGCGTCGCCCGCGACCTGGCTGCCTACCTGGGTCAAACGCGGAAAGTGGAACTAAAACGTCCCGATGTCTCTTCATTCAAAACTGAAAATAACAGGCTTAGCATCCCGGTTGAAATTCTGAACCCTGATGCATGCCTGCGATACAGCGGAGTTACCATAAGCGGGCTTGCTATAAAACCCTCCCCCGAATGGCTCAAAAACAGGCTGAATACCATAGGTATAAAAAGCATCAACAACGTGGTCGATATAACTAATTTCGTGTTGCATGAAACAGGACAACCTCTGCACGCATTTGATGCCGGTAAGATAAAGGGAGGAAAAGTTATAGTCAGGACTCTTGCTGAAGGAACGGTCTTTACCACACTTGACGAAACAGAACGAAAACTTTCATCTGAGGACCTGATGATTTGCAATGCAAGTGAAGGCATGTGTATCGCCGGTGTTTTCGGGGGATCGGAATCAGGTGTAAAAGAGAATACAAAAAATATCTTTCTTGAAAGCGCCTGTTTCAGCCCGGTTCATGTGCGTAAAACAGCCCGCCGGCATGTTCTGAACACCGATTCTTCTTTCCGTTTTGAGAGAGGAACCGATCCGAACATTACCATTTATGCCCTTCAGCGAGCTGCACTCCTGATAAAAGAACTGGCGGGAGGAACTGTTTCTTCTGATGTGGTTGATGTTTATCCTGCCCCTGTCAAAGATTTTGAAGTGGATCTTTCTTTCAGAAATGTAAAGAGACTTATCGGGCAGGAAATTGAAAAAGATAAAATCATAAGCATTCTGACTTCTCTCGATATTAAAATAACAGAAGAAAATGATCTGGGTCTGAAATTGCATGTATCGCCATACCGCGTTGATGTGCTTCGCGAAGCGGATGTAATTGAAGAAATCCTCCGGATTTATGGATACAACAATATTCACCTTGGGGAGATTGTCCACTCCTCGCTTTCCTATTTCAGCAAGCCGGACAAAGAGAGGGTTGTTAACCTGGTTTCTGAACTTCTCAGCAGCAATGGCTTTCTTGAAACTATGTCAAACTCGCTCACCAAATCTTCACTTTACGACAAGGAACCTTTTTCAGACAAACAGCTTGTAAGAATTTTGAACCCGCTGAGTTCCGATCTGAACGCATTGCGGAAAAACCTGCTATTCGGAGCGCTTGATTCCCTCATGTACAATATCAACCGAAAAAATCCGGATCTCAGGATGTACGAATTCGGTAATATCTACCTGCTGACGGATAAAATCAGCAATAACCCGCGCGACAATTATTTTGAAGAGTTCCATTTGGGTTTACTTATTTCGGGGGATAAATACGAAGTCAACTGGAATTCGCCTTCATCACCCAGCAATTTCTATCAGATGAAATCGTATGTTGAGATGGTTTTAATACGTCTCGGTTTTATTATGGATGATTTGAAAATTACAACCACCCGGTCAGATTTTTTTGCTGAGGGATTAGATATTTTAACCCATGACAAAGAGCTGGTTTCTTTCGGGAAAGTTCACAAGGAGCATTGCTCCCGTTTCGAAATAAAACAGGATGTTTATTTTGCTGACTTCAACTGGGACCTGGCGATGAAAGAGATTAAGAAACACACCACGAAGTTCGTGGGATTGCCTAAATACCCGGAAGTAAAAAGAGATCTGAGCATGGTACTTGAAAAGACGGTTACCTTTGATCAGATCAGAAATGCCGCTCAAAAAGCAGAGAAAAAACTCCTGAAAAATATTGTGCTGTTTGATGTTTACGAGGGAGATAAAATTGCCGCCGGGAAAAAATCCTACGCGGTTAGTTTCACCCTGAGGGATGAAGAAAGAACTCTTACCGATCAGCAGATTGAAAAAATCATGGGCAATATTTTAACCGCGCTGGAAAACGAAACCGGTGCACAGATCAGGACTTAGATGAAACGCATTAAACTGATACAGGCTGATATCACGACACTGCATATTGACGCTATTGTAAATGCAGCCAACAGCAGCCTTTTGGGAGGAGGCGGAGTGGATGGCGCCATCCATCGCGCTGCCGGTAAAGAACTGCTCGTGGAATGCAGAGGTCTGGGCGGTTGTCCGGTCGGGGAGGCAAGAATTACAAGGGGACATAATCTTTCTGCACATTTCATAATTCATACCGTTGGACCGGTATGGCATGGCGGGCAAAAAGGTGAGGCTGAAAACCTAAGGAACTGTTACCTGAATTCCATGACCCTTGCCAGTGAAAACAAAATCCGGAGTATAGCGTTTCCGGGGATCAGCACAGGTGTTTACGGATATCCCAAAAAAGAGGCTGCAGAGATCGCGGTGAAAACAGTTACGGACTATCTCCGGGATCATGAAGAGATTAAAGAAGTTACTTTTGTTGCTTTTGATCCTGAGACACTGGAGATCTATAAGAAATTGCTAAGCTAAATACTCTAGGGTTCATGTAGTTACTCCGCGGTAAAAAATATTAATTTTATACCTGGTTTTAACATTTTCAAAACTTGTCCCGGTCTATGGGATTTTCAAATTATTCGCTATGGAAAATATCCTCCTTCTGCCAGCCCTTCTTTTAACAACTTCTACCCTTTTCGCACAGCCGGACCCCTATTTACTTAAAAACTTTAAAAAAGCTAACAGCCCCGCCATATGTGTTTCATTTTCCCCTGACGGAAATAGCCTTTTAGCCGGTTATAACGATGGGAATGCCAGAATTATCACCATCAACAATGGAAGTTTCAGTGAGGCTTTTGGCGGGCACTGGAAAGGGGTTAAAGCGGTGGAAATGTCTGCCGGTGGCAAATTTATCATTACAGCAGGCGATAACACTCTAAAATGCTGGACTCCCGCGGGTGAGCAGATCTATGTAATTAAGGAAATGACCACTACCATAATGTCAGCCGATCTTGATTCATCCGGGAGATACATTGCAGCCGGAGAATTCAACAAAACTTTTAAGCTTTATGATGCATTAAAGGGAGAAAAGATATCGGATTTCAGGGGACACACCGATGTTGCCATGACTGTATGTTTTAATCATGACGGTAGTAAAATTGCCAGCGCTTCGGGAAATGGGAATATCAGGATCTGGGACAGGGAAACACAAGTTATCCTGGCCCAGTTGAATGGACAATCCCAGGATATTTATTCACTCGCTTTCAGCGATGATGATCATTATCTGGCAAGCGCCTCAAAAGATAAAACTATCAATATTTATGATCTTAAAACTTTTAAACTCATTATGGTCCTGAAAGGACATACTAACCAGGTAATGGATGTGGAATTCAGTAAAGACGGGCTACATCTTCTGAGCGCTTCCTTTGACCATTCAATTCGTTTATGGGAAGTAAAAACCGGAAAATGTCTGTATACATTTATCGATAATAAAGATGTTGTAATGGATGTGGAATTCAGTCCTGATGGTAAAACCTTTGCATCTGCATCGTTTGATCAGTCAGTAAAACTCTGGAATTTCTCCCACGAGATCATGGTTGATTATTATTACTCTCCCCAGGTAATTGAAGAAATGCAGGATCCTTTATTCCTCCCCAAACAGAAAGGTGAATCCAAAGACATTTTTGAAACCAGGCAGGCTAAAGCAGCAGCCATGAAAAAGGAGATTTACGAGAAGTATTACGAGAGGTATTTGAAAGATCTGGGGGATGGGACGTTACCGACGATGTGAGGAGGGCGTGAGGGCGTGATGGCGTGACGGCGTGAGGGCGTGATGGGGTGAGGGCGTGACGGCGTGACGGCGTGACGGCGTGAGGGCGTGACGGGGTGAGGGTGTGAGGGTTGTCACGTCAGAATAACTGCTACTAAACACAACAAGACAAAGTCCACTTACTCAAAACTTCGGTAACTTTGCTCCATGAAAAATTTCGATTTCATATTCCTTATTCAAAATCACACTTGCTGCAAATTCCTTTTCAGGAACCTCAAAAACCGTGATTCCTACCAGTGACCGCTGGCTACTGGTGGTTTTTCAGTATCCTGTTATCACAATCCGCCTGTAACTTTTCAATATTTCCCGGACCCGATAAGGATTTATCTCTAAATACATTTTCAAACCTGACAAATTATTCAAACTTTCCAAACTCTCTTACCTTTTAAAGCTTTCTGAACTTTCAAACTTTACAAACTTTACAAACTTCCAACTCCCCATGAACCTCCCATTCTGTGAATCCTATAAAATAAAATCCGTCGAATCCCTTTACAAAAGTGCTCCTGATCAACGGATCCAATGGCTTAAAGAAGCTAAGTACAACCTTTTCAACCTTAGGAGTGATCAGGTATTTATCGATTTGCTTACCGATTCGGGTACAGGCGCCATGAGCCAGGAGCAGTGGGCCGCTATCATGACTGGCGACGAGAGTTATGCCGGTTCCCGCTCCTATTACAAGCTGAAGGAAAGTATTGAAGAAATTTTTGGCTTTCAGTATTTTCTCCCGACCCACCAGGGACGGGCAGCTGAGAATGTTCTTTTTTCTTCCCTGGTTAAAGCCGGAGACCTTGTTCCGGGAAATGCGCATTTTGATACAACAAAGGGACATATTGAGTTCCGTAAGGCAACAGCGATAGACTGCACCATTGATGAAGCTTTCGATACAGCAGTGTTTCATCCTTTCAAGGGGAATGTGGATCTCATCAAACTGGAGGAAGTACTAAAGTTCAACTCCCCCGAAAAAATTCCCCTGATCATTCTTACCATCACCTGTAATACCACTGGCGGACAGCCTGTTTCCATGCAGAACATCCGGGAAGTACACAGATTATCGCGTAAGTACCATGTTCCCCTGTTCATGGATGCGGCACGGTTTGCTGAAAATGCATGGTTTATCAGGGAACGGGAAGAAGAATTCCTGGGTAAGCCCATCATTGAAATTGTAAAAGAAATGTTTTCATATGCCGATGGTATGACTATGAGCAGCAAGAAAGACGGGATCGTAAATATCGGCGGCTTTATCGGCTTCAGGGATAAAGAGTTATTCCGCACTGCCACAAGCTTTAACATCATGTTTGAAGGTTTTATAACCTACGGGGGAATGGCGGGTCGCGATATGGCTGCACTGGCTCAGGGTTTGAGAGAGGTAATCGAACAGGATTACCTGGAAACGCGTATCCGGCAGGTCGAATTTCTTGGGAAGTGCATTACTACATACGGTATCCCCGTGCAGCAACCAACAGGCGGCCATGCCGTATTTATTGATGCCTTAAAGTTTTTGCCTTTTGTAAAGAGAGAGGAGTTCGTCGCCCATACATTAGCGCTTGAGCTTTATTTAGAGGGAGGTATTCGTGGAGTTGAGATCGGTACGCTGATGGCCGACCGCGATCCCATTACCCGCGAAAACCGCTTCCCAAAGACCGAGATGGTAAGGCTTGCCATTCCAAGAAGGGTTTATACCAACACACATATGGAATACGTGGCTGCAACGGTTAAAAATGTTTTTGAGCGGAGAGAAGGCATTAGAAAAGGTTACAGGATTGCCTGGGAGGCCGGGATTATGAGACATTTTACGATGGAACTTGAAAAAATCTGAGGCAATAACCTTTTTTAAATTAAATTTGAAAACTGGTATAAAATGCTAAACTTAAAACAATAAATCTATGAATTCATTAAAAATACTGTTGATATTCAGTTTATTTTCAACTGTTAACCTAACTTCCAATGCTCAAAGTCATACCCTCACCTCCCCCGATAAAAATATTTCCATAACGATTAATAATGGAAATCTCCTGACTTATAATGTTAAATTCATGGACCGTTTACTGGTTGAGGATTCCCCGTTAGGATTTGAGCTAAAAGGCGAACCCGTTATGAATGGTAACTTTGCCCTTACCGGTGAGAATACGGCAACAGTAAATGAAACCTGGAAACCGGTTGTAAAATCAAAGCATGCTGAAGTTCTGAATCATTATAATGAGCTTCAGTTAAACCTGAAAGAAAAATCGGGTTTAAAGCGCCAGATGGATATATTTGTCCGCGCGTACAACGATGGAGTTGCCTTTCGTTACAAATTATACCGGGGAGAAGTTGCCGGTAACCGTAACATTACCAAAGAACTTACAGGTTTTAACATTACAGGTGATCCTAAAGCCTGGGTTGCAGAATATGGCGGATATGCCTCATCCAATGAAGCTGAGTTTTCTGAACGGAAAATCAGTTACCTTTCTGATCATTCAATAGCCGCATTACCTTTGCTCATGGACTTTGGCGCTGACTGCTGGCTTGCCATTACCGAAGCGAAAATTGATAATTACGCGGCATTTTATATAGGGACAAGCGGTACAACAAATCAGTTGACAACCAAACTGGTACCTTTTCCCGGCGAACCGGAAACCGGAATAAAAGTCAGATTTAACGACGAAATTTATACTCCCTGGCGGGTTCTGATGATAGGTGCAACACCGGGCGTTTTAATTGAATCGGAAATCATCCAGAATCTGAATGATCCTTGTGCAATAGCAGATCCCTCATGGATTGTACCCGGCAAAAGCTCCTGGGATCACTGGTGGAGCGGGGAAGTGAAAATGGAAATGCCTGTTATCAGGGACTACATTGACCTGGCGTCTGAAATGGGCTGGGAATATATGCTGGTTGACTGGCAATGGTATGGCCCTTTTAATTCCCCCGATGCGGATATAACCAAATGGGCTCCTCAAATCAACATGCCTGAGATCATCCAATATGCAAAATCAAAAAACGTAAAAATTTTAATATGGCTTTTCAACAGGGACGTTAACCGGAACTCGGCTTATAAAAAGGCTTTTCCTCTGTACCATGAATGGGGTATTGCAGGCATAAAAATTGATTTTATGGACCGGGACGACCAGGAAATGGTGAACTGGTATCACGATATCATAAAATGCGCTGCCGAAAACCAATTACTGGTGGATTTTCATGGAGCCTATAAGCCTGACGGGATTATCCGCACCTGGCCGAACATGATTACCCGTGAAGGGGTTATGGGAAATGAATACTATAAATTCTCAGACAAAATGAATCCTGAACACAATGTAACACTTGCTTTTACCAGGATGCTGGCCGGGCAGATGGATTATACTCCCGGGGGATTTCTGAATGTTACCAGGGAGCAGTTCAAAAACCAGACCCCGGCAGTGGTTTGGAACACACGGGCTGCCGAGCTTGCAAAATTCGTCGTTTATGAAAGTCCCCTGACGGTGGTTTGTGATCACCCCAATCATATATTAAATGAGCCGGGAGCTGATTTTCTGAAAATTGTCCCCACGGTCTGGAATGACACAAAATTTATAAGCGGATATCCCGGTGATTATGTTGCAATAGCCCGGCGAAATGGAGATATCTGGTATCTTGGGATCCTGAATAACAGCATTGGCAAAAATCTGGAGATTAAACCCGGTTTCCTGCCCGAAGGATCTTATGAAATGATCATCTGGGCTGATGCAAAAGATTCAGATAAAAATCCAACGAACCTTCAAATGAAAAAACAAACTGTTAAAAGCGGCGCTATTATTAAAGTATATCTTGCAAATAACGGGGGATTTGCCGCAACCCTGAAAAAGATTCAGTGATTACTTATTCAGGAAAAAAGCGGAAACAAAAGCAGGTTAATTGGTGGCTTATGCATTAGTTTAAGAAACTAATTACGAAACCTGAGATTCAAAACAATATGATAGGGTTTTTTGTTTATTGAATCGCTATGTTTTGAATGAAGAATTAAATTCTGCATTTTTGCATCTCTTTTAGCACATTAAATGAAGGATCTTACGATTGGCCGCGAAGGAAGGCTTATCTTTTTTTTTGCATTACCGATGCTGCTCGGACACCTTTTCCAGCAGTTTTACAGTATGGTCGACAGCGCCATTGTCGGGAAGTTCCTCGGTAAGGAAGCGCTCGCTGCGGTTGGTGCATCTTTCCCGATAATATTTACAATGATTGCCCTGATGATTGGCATTTCTTCAGGAGGAATGGTAGTTATTTCCCAGTATTTCGGTGCAAAAGATATGGTCAGGGTCAAAAAAGCCACTGAGACCATATATATTTTTATGTTCGTGGCATCGGTTTTCCTGACCCTGATAGGCTTACTCCTGGTTGATCCCATCTTCCGCATCACAAAACTTCCCGTCGAACTCCTGCCAATGGCAAGAACATACATTACAATTTATATTTCAGGTATCGTGCTTTTTTTCGGGTACAACGGTACTGCTTCTATCCTTCGCGGGATGGGCGATTCCAAAACGCCCCTCTATTTTCTCATCTTTTCAACGATCGCAAATATTGGCCTCGATCTCCTTTTTGTTCTTGTTTTTAAATGGGGGATTGCAGGAGCTGCGTATGCAACATTAATTTCCCAGGGAGGAGCTTTAGTGACTGCTATGATCTACCTCCACCGGACACATGATATCATCAACTTTAATTTTCGTCAGTGGTCCTTCGACCGGGAGATTTTTCGCGCCTGTTTCCGTATTGGCCTGCCTACCGGACTCCAGCAAACATTTGTTGCTCTTGGTATGATGGCGCTGTTCAGCATAGTAAACACTTTTGGAACCAACGTTGTGGCAGCTTTTTCGGCTGCCGGAAGGATCGATTCCATCGCAACCGTGCCTGCAATGGTATTTGCCCAGGCGCTTTCTACTTTCGTGGGACAAAATATCGGTGCAGGGAAAATCAACCGTGTTCGTAAAGGACTGATCATGACCATGCTGATGACCTGGGCAGTATCAATCATCATCAGTTTGGTTCTCATTGTCTTCAGATCTCATATAATGAACATCTTTACCAATAAAGATGAAACTGAGGTAATAAGGATCGGGGGAGAATATCTTACCATTGTCACCTCATTTTACCTGGTATTCGCGACCATGTTTACCCTCGGCGGCGTAATGCGCGGAGCCGGAGACACCCTCATTCCTATGTTTATCACGCTTTTTGCCCTTTGGCTGATCCGTATTCCGATGGCATACTTCTTAGCCGGACGTATGGGTGAAACCGGCATCTGGTGGGCAGTACCTATCGGATGGACAACCGGGATGATCCTTTCTTACCTGTATTACCGAACCGGACGCTGGAAGAGGATGGTTGTGGTGCAGGTGATACTTGAGGAATAGTGAATGTGCTTTGCTCTTAAAAATGTCCCCATGAAGTATTACCTTTGCCTGTAAATCCATTAATCCAATATACATCATGATCAGATCTATGACCGGCTATGGAAAAGCTGAAATCATCCTTCCCGATAAAAAAGTGAGCGTCGAAATAAAAAGCTTAAACTCCAAAAACAACGACACCAATGTAAAACTTCCCTATGCCTACCGTGGGAAGGAGCTTGAGCTGAGACAGATTATTAATGAGAAACTCCAGAGAGGGAAAATAGATGTTAATATTTATTACGAATTAAATGCAGGAATTACTCCCGCGAGCATCAACAGGGAGCTGGTAAAATCCTATTATCAGCAGCTTAAGGAAATTAACAGGGAACTGGGTGTTGAACCCGGCAGCAACCTGCTTGATATTGTAATGAAACTTCCGGATACGATAAGGGTGGAGAAAAACGAATTCGAAGAAACGGAATGGCTCAAAATCAAAGATATATTGTTCGTTGCTATTGAACAGGTCGATTCTTTCCGTATCCAGGAGGGTAAGGCCCTCGAGAAAGATATGCTTTCCAATGTTGAACATATTGAAAAGAGACTCGAAGAAACCGGTAAATACGAGAATTCCCGTATAGAAAAAATCCGTGACAAGCTGAACACTCAGCTCCAGGAACTGAAAATTAAAGAGGATATGGATAAAAACCGCTTCGAACAGGAACTGATCTATTACCTGGAGAAAATGGATGTTTCAGAAGAGAAAATAAGGCTTGCCAACC
This sequence comes from uncultured Chitinophaga sp., assembly GCA_964349045.1. Taxonomy (GTDB): domain Bacteria; phylum Bacteroidota; class Bacteroidia; order Bacteroidales; genus JACJXF01. The sequence continues at coordinate 5,005 of CAYGFI010000023.1, read as the reverse complement.
ATTGCAGGTACTTCCGTGAAACCATACAGAATGAGGAAAATGGCGGTAAGAAACTGGGTTTTATCCTGCAGGAAATGGGTCGTGAAATCAATACCCTCGGTTCCAAAGCCGGTGATTCTGATATGCAAAAAATCGTTGTGGGCATGAAGGATGACCTGGAGAAAATCAAAGAACAAATCCTGAATATCCTGTAACCATGAAAGGGAAACTTCTCATATTTTCGGCTCCTTCCGGTTCAGGAAAAACTACCATTGTTCAGTACCTTCTTGGCCTGAATCTTGGACTTGAGTTTTCAGTATCAGCAACCAGCCGAAAGAAGCGGGACTACGAAAAACACGGGAAAGACTATTATTTTCTAAGCGTGGAAGAATTCAGGCGAAAAATTGAAATGCAGGAATTTATTGAATGGGAAGAGGTTTATAACGGTCAGTATTACGGAACTTTGAAGCAGGAAGTCGAGAGAATACGCGACAAAGGTAATCATGTGATTTTTGATGTTGATGTTGTCGGCGGACTGAATATTAAAAAAATGTTCGGGAGTGAAGCTTTAGCAGTATTTGTCAGGGCTCCCTCGTTAAAAGTTTTGGAAGAACGGCTCAGGGCAAGGTCAACTGAGGATGAAGATTCACTCCGGAAGAGAATTAATAAATCCATTGAAGAAATGAAATCTGCTGATCAATTCGACCGTGTAATAGTGAACGATAAGTTAGACAAAGCCTTACTTGAAGCAAGGGAAATTGTTACCGGATTTCTTAAATAAACTTTATGCAAACCGGGCTATTTTTTGGATCTTTTAATCCCATTCACATGGGCCATCTGGCCCTTGCTGAATTCATGATCGGTTATACCGGTCTTGAACAGGTATGGTTCGTGGTAAGTCCGCATAATCCCCTGAAATCAAAAGAAACTCTGCTTGCTGATCATCACCGGCTGGAAATGGTCCACCTCGCTATAGATGAGGATAATCGCTTCAGGGTGTCGGACATTGAATTCAGGATGCCCCAGCCAAGTTTTACAATCGAAACGCTCAGTTACCTTGCAGAGAAATTCCCGGATCATAAATTTTCACTGATCATGGGAGCGGATAACCTGGAAAGTTTCCATAAATGGAAAAATGCCGGAATGATTATTAAGAACTACCACCGGTTTGTATACCCGCGATATGGCACATCTTCAGATAATCTGCAGATGCACGAAAACATAACCATGGTCAAGGCTCCAAGAATTGAGATTTCCTCTAGTTTTCTCAGGCAGGCGATCAGGGAAGGGAAAAGCGTGAGATATTTTTTGCCGGAGAAGGTTTTTGTATATATTGACCGGATGAACTTTTACAGAAAATAAACTGTTGATTTTATAATCCGAAACGATATCCCAACCCAAATTCTACTGCTAATACAAATCCATGATTCTCTCTGTGAATTCCTATCGTGTTGGGATTGTTCATCTTATCAAGTGAACCCAGATATGTGCCCATTCCGATGCTTCCGTCAAATACGAAATTTCCCGGAATGATAAGCTGCATCCCGAATCCGGTAAAATGTTCGATTGTCGCGATAGTACCGACAGACCCGGGGGGTCCGGGAGCTCCGGTTTTTTTCCCCGACAGAAAAACTAAATCCGGAGTTTTAACTATAGAATTGTGATAAAGACAATTGTAATGCAGATAAGATTTTATGGCTGTTTTGTTCGTGGCAGACTTAGTTTCGAGAGATGCATTTTTTCCGAGGAAAATTTTATATTTCATATCTCCCCCGCTGATCCGGCTATTATTCTGCACCAACATTCCTAATTCAAGGGATTTTCTCCCTTGCTGGAAATTCGTATTAATTACATACTCTGAGCCATGTCCGCTCCCGGTACTAACCTGATTGAGATTTACCCCGTAGAAAATATGGTAACCCGTCTCTGTCTGACCAATAGCAAATAGAGAATGTATAATTAAAACCGAAATGACGAGTAGGATTTTCATATCTCTGCGATTTTACTGCAGGGTGATTTAAAATCACTTTTGTGGTATTATCAATCAGAGCAAATTTATGACGGAATAAATTTACAACCAAATAAAAAATCATAATCATTTTATTCATTCCGTTATTCCACCGGATAAACAATCTCCATCCCTCGCTTTATAGCATCCTCATTAACTTTTATAAGATGATGATGTCTTTCAGGAAGTGACTTTTTTATTCCCGCGACAACATTATCCATTTTCACAATGGGTTTTATTTTCAGGAAACCGCCTAAAACTATCATATTAAATGTTTTGGTCGTGGATAAACGCGCGGCTTCTCCGGCAGCATCCACTCTGAAAATTCTGATGTCTTTGCGTTCCGGGTGCCGGGTGATCCCGTTCCCGTCATAAAGAAGAATTCCCCCGGGTTTAACTTTTGACTCAAATTTGTCCATCGACTGCTGGTTCAGGATGATGGCTGAATCGAAATGGTTCAGGATGGGGGAACTTACTCTTTCATCGCTTAAAATAACGGTTACATTAGCAGTACCACCTCTCATCTCCGGACCGTATGAAGGCATCCAGCTTACTTCCATATCCTGCATAATTCCGCTGTAGGCTAAAATCTTGCCCATAGAAAGTACACCTTGTCCACCAAATCCGGCAATGATAATTTCTTCTGTCATAATTGCAGCTTTTTCGGATTATTTCTTAACCAGTTCCCCATTCACTTTTAAATCGCCAAGCGGATAGAAAGGGATCATATTTTCTTCCATCCAGACGTTAGCATCCACGGGGGTCATTTTCCAGCCGGAGTTGCAGCTCGACACAATCTCTATGAACGACAATCCTTTGTTTAACTTCTGATTCTCCAGAGCAATCCGAACGGCTTTTTTAGCCCGGCGTACATTTACAGGTTTATGAACTGACTGCCGGGTTACATAATAAGTACCCGGGAGTTGTGCAACCAGGTCAGTCATTTTAATGGGATTTCCCATGGTGGCAACATCTCTCCCAAAAGGTGAAGTAGAAGATTTCATGCCCACGAGTGTAGTTGGAGCCATCTGGCCCCCGGTCATTCCATAGATCCCATTGTTTATGAATACGATCATGATGTTTTCACCCCGGTTACAGGCATGGATGGTTTCGGCAGTACCGATTGCAGCGAGGTCGCCATCGCCCTGGTAGGTGAAAACAAACTTCTCCGGCCAGCAGCGTTTTATTCCCGTTGCCACGGCAGGCGCGCGACCGTGGGCAGCCTGTGCCATGTCGATATCCATAAAATCATAAGCTAAAACCGAACAGCCAACCGGGGCCACACCGATAGTTTCGGATTGAATTCCCATTTCTTCTATGACCTCCATGATAATGCGGTGGGCAGTGCCATGACTGCAACCCGGGCAGTACGACATTACATTATCGGTAAGCAGGGGAGTTTTGCTGTAAACCAGGTTTTCCGGTTTAATGATATCTTTCAGTTTCAGTTTCAGTTCCATTTTCAACTACCTTTAATTAATTTTTCAAGAGCTTCGAGCACTTCATCCGGCGCCGGGACAACTCCCCCGTAGCGGCCAAAATGCGTAACATTTACTTTTCCTGCAACGGCCAGTTGTACATCTTCTATCATCTGGCCCGCGCTCATTTCCACTGTAAGTATTGCTTTAACCTGTGAACCAAAAGCATGTATTTCTTTTTTAGGAAACGGGAAAAGAGTGACCGGGCGGAAGAGTCCGGCTTTAATCCCTTTCCCGCGCGCCAGCTGTACCGCTTTCTGACTTATTCTGGCGCTCGATCCGTAAGCCACGATCAGGTATTCGGCATCATCACAATCAATTTTTTCAAAACGAACTTCATTTTCCTCCATCGCCCGGTATTTTGCCTGGAGTTTGATATTATGCTTTTCCTGGCGGTGCGAATCAAGCTCCAGGGAGGTGGCGATATTACGTTCTCTTTCCCTGGGTTTTCCGGTAATCGTCCAGGCGGGATCGTATTTACTGACTCTCGCCTGTTGTTCGAAAAGTTCAACTTTTTCCATCATCTGCCCGATGACCCCATCGCTCAAAATGAGGACGGGATTACGATATTTAAAAGCCAGTTCGAAGCCGAGTTTCACAAAATCCGACATCTCCTGGACAGAAGACGGTGCGAGAACCAATAAATGATAATCACCATGACCTCCTCCTTTGGTCGACTGGAAATAGTCGGATTGGGCCGGTTGTATGGTTCCCAGACCGGGACCCGCGCGAACCACATTAACTATTAAGCAGGGCAATTCAGCGCCGGCAATATAAGATATTCCTTCCTGTTTGAGTGAAATACCGGGGCTGGAAGAGGATGTCATCACTCTTTTGCCTGTTGCTGCCGCACCGTAGACCATATTGATCGCCGCGATCTCGCTTTCAGCCTGGAGTACAATCATTCCGGTACGCTCAGAGGTCCGTTCGGCCATCAGGTATTCAAGAACTTCTGACTGTGGAGTAATAGGATATCCGAAATAGGCATCAGCGCCTGCCCTGATAGCTGCTTCGGCAATGGCTTCGTTACCCTTCATTAATCGTAATTCTTTCATTAATAAAATGTTGGTTTTCTTAATTATTCTTTAACCTGGTAAACGGTAATAACACCATCCGGACAAACCACCGCACAATTGGCACAGCCAATGCATGCTTCCGGTATTTCCATGTAGGCATAATGGTAACCTTTGCCATTCACTTCGCGGGTAAGCCGGATCACATCAGTCGGACAATTCACCACGCACACTTCACAACCTTTGCATTTTTCTATATCAACAACAATTGCACCTTTAGCTTTTGCCATTATAAACTGTATTTGGTATTATAAATTTCAGATTCAAAATTATGTTAAAAATAAAAATAAGAAATAATTAACAATCATAAGCGCTTAATAATAAATTGAAAAAACAACAACCAGTCTTTTTATATTACGGGACAAAATATTATTTAACCCTATTCAATAATGATTAATAGAAACCCGTTGTGCGATTGAAATTTGAATTAAGTACTCTTCTGATAAGAGCCACCTATGCCCTACCCC
>CAYGFI010000022.1:0-42196 GCA_964349045.1 uncultured Chitinophaga sp. | reverse complement strand
GAAAGTAATACCTCTTATACATATACTGTCCGTTCTGTTGATAGTGATACAGTTGCGATATATGCTTTTAAGGAAACATATCCATTAATTTATCACAGGTATCAAAATGATGTCTATGTAATCAGAAACAAAATAAACGAATGCCTGGAATATATCTTAACGAATATTTCGGAGGCTAAAAGTCAACTTCTACTGAGTTTTATTAAAGATCATCCGGATCAAATAGATTTCATATTTAAGGATCTGACCCCGGAGACACAGGAGAGAGTTGCTAAAGATATTGAAAAATATACCATTGATGAACTTGATGATTTTTTAAAAAAAGTTGTGCAATAATTATTGATACTCCTCTTATCCGTCTCAACCGGAGAGACTATTTTGCATAAATATTTCTATGTGTAATCTGTGCCGGGGAAATGGAGGAAGGTACCTGCAACATCAAAGAGACATTTCATCGGTCTGCTTAAAGTACCAGAACGAATCTCAAAAAGCATTTCCTGAATTACCTTCATGTAAAGACCTGGAAGTGAATTAAATCGTAAAATGCAAAATTGAGTAAGCTTAAATGTTACCCGGGGGCAGACTGAATAACATATTATTACCAGAGTTTTAATTTAACGGTTCCTGTATTCAAATTTGAAAAAGGGCCCGTTAAAATATTTTCTTCTGAACGTTTATTGCCAAAATAATCTGTATCAATTTTCAACGGGGTACCATCCGGATTTTCGTATCCTTCATGAGGTATTTTTGCCATTCCCAGGATCCCGGTGGTGATAAGTTTAGCTTTAAACTTAAAATACGCATCATTTAATACCATGTGCAGATATATATGACCATTTTCCTCAGTTATTTTAATTTCCGGATTGAAATCTTTTATTTCAATATAATTATTCTCCTCGTAATATGGAAGTGCACCATTGTAATATATATTATTATCTACCCAACAAGGTAAACCATTAATATTATTATATCCTGATAAGCCATATTTAACCCTGTCTTCATTATTGAGATCTGATCCACATCCGATAAATATATTATTATAATACCTGTCATCTCCTGCGGAAATTGCAGCCAGACCAGCAACATCAGTTGAGTGTGGTAAATGATAAGGAGTAAAACGAGTCTCTGCCGAAAGGTTTATCGTACCGGAAATCAGATTATGAACAAATGCACCTCCTTCTGACATGGTCCGGATACTATGAGTTGACAACATCAAATTGTCATCAACAAGGTAAGGTCCGTGACTTACTTCTATAAATAGGTCTGTCCATCCGTTATTATAAAATAAGTTCTTTGATATTCTTGTACCCTGGGTCATCCAATCCAACCAGCAACCAAAACCAAGGACATCGTGAATATGGTTTTTTTCAACCCTCGTATCAATTGCGGCATGAAGTTTTATACCTCCGATTTCTGCTCCGGTAAATTGATTTTTTTGATGAATATTATATATGTGGTTGTTGGAAATCACACTAAAAGCAGCTCCCATGCTTCCGCAAATACCGGTTTGCTCACAGTTGAAAATTGTATTATTCCTGACAATATGAGAACCTATATTTTCCTTATTCCAACCATTTCTTAAAGTACGGAAAACAACCTCAATATAGTGAATGGCGCCATCAATACTTTTATCTGCTGACCAAACATTATGACCTGTACCCCGTTCTTTCCCCAAAGTAATTCCCGAACATTTCGAATCGCTTATTATATTGTTTTCAATAATCCAGCCTTTGTTCCAATGGCTTGAAATCATGCCAATCTGTTCGGCAGTTGGCGCAGCCCATTGCGTTGCAGCCTGATTAAAATAAAAACCGCTGACAGTAATATAATTTAATCCGGGGTTATCGGGATAGAAACACGTCCTTCTTGTACTTATTTCTATCAGCTCTTTATTAGGATTGAATTTTTGAAAATTCGCCCAGATAATTGTGTTTTTATCATCGCTTTCGCAATACCATGTATAGGTGGAACCTTCTTTATCATTACAATCGATATTTGGCACTGAATTAAAAACCTTTTCTATTTTTTCTTTCTCATACAAGGATTTACCATTCAGAAAAACTTCTCCCGTATGATGAATTCGGTCTAAATCTCTAAACCAGTCGCCAGCAATAGAGTCCTTATAGGGATTATAATCACCAAAGAATGAGTTTGGAATAGTTACATTCCAAATCCCGTCTTTAACTTTTTTCCAGCCTGTTATAATTTCCGATCCTTTAATTTCTACCTTTTCCCCGGGAGCTGCTCTGTATAAGATTCTGTTTGTGTCGCTTTCTCCTCCCCTGAGCGGATTTACCCATTCGCGATAAATCCCCTTGTGGACAGTAATAGTATCGCCGGGAAAGGCAAAATTTACAGCTGCCGAAATTGATTTAAAAGGTTTCAAAAATGAGCCATTATTGGAATCATTTCCCTCAACAGAAACATGGTACTCCTTTGAATAGCCGAGGGAAGAAATTAACATCCCAAAAATCGAAAAATACATAGTTAATTTTTTCATTTCCTTCTTTATTTTAGCTTTTAAATTTATTCAAACTTTAGCAGACGAGATGCATAAAACTATTTTTCTGATTTTATAACATTCATTTCAATCCTTCTTCAATCTCCAGAATAGAGTGTGTCTTCACCTCGTTTAAAGGAATAGTTGCAAATAGATTTTCATCCTGCCACATCCATTTAATCTTCCTGGCTCCGGGCTGCAGCAGGACATTTACGGGACGTTTTTTCATATCCATTTTCAGTTCGATGGGTGAATTAGTTGGATAGAGATCCTTATTCCATTCGAAGGAGCGCTCAACAAATTGTACATACAGATTACGACCCTTATTGCGTAGGGCAATTTCAATCCAGGGAGGCGCTTTACAGGAAAAACCAAGATTTGGGGCTATCTCGGCGATCCATGCTTCCACGGTTTCACGCATCGCCTTGTTACCGTCTCTTGAACGGGCCCACGGAGTATAGGGAGAAACGTCCATATATGTTTTGAAAAAGTCGCCAGCCACATATATGATATGGCCCCTGCCAAACTTCTTGCTGGTAATAGCAGGTGATTGGGAACCACCTGTAAATGTACGTACCACTTCTGCTCCATCAGTTTCTATATGTAGCGGCATCTCAATTGTGATACTGGAATCCTTTAACGTAACCAAGCCTTTCTTTAAGGGCTCAACGGATACCAAACGCACCCCTAAAAGACCCGCAAGATCCGTTTCGATTGTACGACCTGTTGCCATAAGGCCGCCGCCTCTATCAACGAAACTCCGGATCGCTGCAACAGTCTCCTTATCGAGCCGGAACTGATCACCAACGATGAGTAATTTATAATCTTTGAGACGTTTTTTCAGAGTAGATTCGTTAATGATATCAAAAGGGATATTATTCTCGAGCAAAGCAGCTCCCGCACCATAAATTTCATGCGGGGCGCACAGATTATTATACCAGTATATCCTCGTTTTCCCCGGATTATCTTTACCCATAAAAACAGTCATGCCATTGTCTGAAACGACGAACTCTCCCCCTTCACCAATTTCATATTGAGGCCGTGGAAGCACACGGGAGTATTGGGTTGAGGCTGATTGCAGTACAGCCACCAGAGGAACAGGTTCAGTGAGATGGATCCATTTCTGCCTTTCTCTAACCTGGTTGGCGCCCGCCAATGCCAGTTCCAGCATCTTATCAGCAGGTTGTTGAATTTGAGACATGGGAAATTCACCGATGTTCCAACGCCCGCCGTTGGCGGTTATCACTGCTGCGGTCTGTTCCACTTCCTGTATTGATTTAGGTATTTTACCTGCCCAGCGATCTGTAAGTCCTGACATAAGGTCAAATGGAACTCCAACGGTAGACGCATAGCGTGCATATAAACAGAGATGCATGAGCTGACTGTGAACATCCATTGAAAGATTTTTAATAAATGGAGGAGGTGGCTCCGGCTGTGCGATAAAGTAGGCTCCATTGTATGTAACAAGTGTTTTTTCATCCACCGACCGGACGAGGTCGTATACCGCTTTCATCCATTTTTCGAAGCCATCACGGTGGTATTTTACCCATTCATCCCAGTAAAGATCAGCAATGAGAACAGGAGGTTCAACACTATATTGTTCCCGAAAATTCTTCCTGCAATTTTCGCAATAGCATAAGTTTACAGTAACAATGGTGTGATCAATCCAAAACTGGTCCGGATGGTATTGCTCGGTCACCCTTTTATATTCCGGAATGATGGTATCATATATTCCGGGTGAATGATAACATACATGTTCCCAGATTGTGCCATCGCGCATTCGTCCGGCTGGTGAGCCATCGGGATTGACGCGCCGGTAAATCAGTTTTTGTTGATCTTCGGGAAGTGCTTCCACCATACCACGGATATCTCCCCAGCCACCGGAACGGTTCAGGGTAGCAACCATAGAGAAATTATACTTTTTTGATAACTCCTTGCCTTGAGAATACGCGTTGACATGAAATTGAACTGCATCGGGTCGAACTTTTTCGAATTGTACATTCCATTCCGGTGCTGGCAGGCCGGTTGAATGATGCGAGTGAATTAAAGATTGCAGATACCACAGGGGTGTAATACCAGGTTCCTGGACTAAGGTTCCAAATGATGCTCTGATCCATTGCGGAACAACAAAGGAAGCAGAACCAGCCACCATCAGTTTTATGATATCCCTGCGGGACAATTTCGATTCCGGTTCAGAGGTAAAATTATCTTTTATAATTTTAGAATTTGGTAATATGGTTTTCTTTTTTGGCATACTCTTGGAATTAAGTATTTCACAATTATTAGAACTTTATACGAAAGGTTTCAAATTACTACTATATACTTGGTCAAATTAACATCTTTAATAGTCACCTTATTACTCTTGCAGATCCTCCCTTCATAACTTTCTCTACTTCTTCAAGGGTAGCCATTGAGGTATCACCCGGGGTAGTCATTGCAAGAGCTCCATGGGCTGCACCGTAATCAACTGCTTTTTGAGGATCTCCTGTTTTAAGTAATCCATAAATCAAACCTGAGGCAAAACTATCCCCACCTCCTACTCTGTCCAAAATCTCAAGATTCTCCCTGTGGATAGATTCATAAAACCTGTCTTCTGACCAGCAAATAGCTCCCCATGAATTTATAGTTGCTGATTTTACTGTACGGAGCGTGGTGGCGATTACTTTAAAATTGGGAAAATCTTTTACGACCATATTAATCATTTTTTTATACCCATCTATGTCAAGTTCAGAAAGATTTTCATTGGCTCCTTCAACCTCAAATCCAAGACTGGCCGTAAAGTCTTCTTCGTTACCAATCATTACATCAACATACCTGGCAAGGCGACGATTTACTTCCCTTGCTTTTTCAAGACCACCTATAGTTTTCCAAAGGGATGGCCTGTAATTCAAATCATAGGAAATTATAGTTCCGTATTTTTTTGCGGAAATCATAGCTTCTTCCATAACCCCGGCAGTAGTATCCGAAAGAGCTGCATAAATTCCTCCTGTGTGAAACCATTGTGTGCCAAGGTCCCGGAAAATTTTATCCCAGTTAATATCCCCTGCCTTGAGCTGAGAGGCAGCAGTAATTCCACGATCGGGAACACCCAGCGCACCGCGAATTCCGAATCCCCTTTCGGTAAAATTTAAACCATTTCTGACATTTCTGCCAATGCCATCATAAGGAAACCATTTAATAAATTGAGTGTCAACTCCACCCTGCATGATAAAATCTTCAATAAGCCTGCCAACCTCATTTTCAGCAAAAGCAGTAACAACAGCAACGGGCAAACCGAAACACTTTTTGAGTCCGCGGGTAACATTATATTCGCCTCCTCCTTCCCATGCTTTAAATTCACGTGCAGTTCTTATTCTGCCTTCACCCGGATCGAGTCGAAGCATAATTTCCCCAAGCGATACACAGGCATATTTACATTCTGCCAGTTTTCGGATATCCATTTTCTTCATGACAGTTAGAAATTAATTAATAATATGACTCCCCGCCTCAGAACATCGGCGTTTCAAAACTGAAAATTATAGAACAACTTTTATCGTAAATCCATTCTCAGAGTCAAATCCTTTAGGGATGGTTACCCTAAGGTTTTCCTCTGTTTGTTCAAATTTAACTTTGCCTTTACCTAAAATCTCAACCTTTTTGATTTTACCAATATCTGTATTGAAAGATTTTATTATTGCTTCCTGGCCAGGTTTTGTAATTGAAATGGCATAAAGCACATCATCCTTTTGAGTAAACCAGAAATCCTGGGTAGTAAACTTATCCTGGAAACCCTTAGCTGCCCGATCTGCAGTTCCCTTAATATTAAAATCTTCCTGAGGGCCTTCATGCGTAATCTTCCATCTCTTCGTTCCGTAAATTGCTTCACCGTTAACTGATAACCATTGACCAACCACTCTCAGGTTTTCTGCAGATTGCGATGGGACTTCTCCTTCGCCGGTAGGCCCTATATTTAGTAAATAATTCCCTCCTTTTGAAACGACGTCTACCAGCCAGTAAAGAATTTCTTTCGGAGATTTCCAGTCGTTATCATAAGACTTATATCCCCAGGAGTTATTGGTTGTTCCGCAAGTTTCCCACGGCTTTACTATTTTTTCACCGACTTTTGGAATTTCGTTATCACCAGGTATATAGTAATCGCCAAACCCATGACCTATCCTTTGTGAAATAAGAGTCTGTGGGGATATTTCATAGGGAATTTTATAAAAATTAAAACTTTGATCCGGTTTTAAACGCCAGGGCATATCGTACCATAAACATTTCAATCCCGGGTAATTAGTTGTAAGCTCTTTTATTTGCGGATACGCTTTGTTTTGCAAATACTCCTCAAAATTATTCGGACTTGGATCCCAATAATTGGCACATATAGCTTTATTGGGGTAGCCAATATCAATATTCTTTTCTAATACCTCAGCCAATTGGGAATCAGATCCTTCCATCCAGTCGATATTCTGGGAATAGTAAACGCCAAAAGCAATTCCCTGTTTTTTACAGGCATCATACATTTCCCTGATTAAATCTCTTTTAAATGGGGTAGCATCCATAACATCATACTTACTATATCTGGAATCGAATAAAGCAAATCCATCATGATGTTTTGAAGTAATGACAATGTACTTCATCCCGGCATCTTTCGCTAATTCCACGATCTCAATGGCATTAAATTTTACCGGATTGAACTGGTAAATAAGCCCTTCATATTCCATCCTTGGTATATTTGCCGAATACATAAGCCACTCAGCATGTCTAGAGGATTTCCATTCCTCCATTTTCTTTCCTTTCCATATTCCTCCGGTAGTGGAATAGGGCCCAAAATGGATAAACATTCCAAATTTAGCCTCATTGAACCATTCCATTGCAGCTTGTTTGCTGTCATGCATTTCCTCCCATTCTTTCACATGAGTTGACGGAAAAAGGTCCTGAACTTTTACCCCAGCCCATTCATCAATTGAGTTTGGAGAGGAGGGATTTATTTCCTGTGACAAAACACAGTTATTAAAAAACAAATAAAGGCAAATAAGTGTAAAATAGGATTTCATGGTTAATGTTTTACTGATTAAAAAAAATCACTTGTTACTTAATATAATTTTTTGAATCTTCGTTTCATTGGTCGATTTAGCTTTTACAATATACATACCTGCCGATTCATTTACCAGGAATCGATCAAACGGACCTGTCATTTTTCTCTGAATAATTTTCCGACCGGTAATATTGAAAACCTCTACTTCATAGTTTACACCGTTCGTGTTGGTTTTAATACAGATGGTCATCCCATCGGAAAAAATTTGCAGCATTTCTTTTTTAGCATCTGAAATAATTGTGTTCAGATTGAAAATTATTGAGTATAAAATATTTGATACTTCATCTTCTGCAACGACGCTGATAGTAGCAGTTTTTTCAGTATTGTTTCCAATAAGATTTACTGCCTGGGTAATTGTTACCTTTGCATTTGCCTGATTAGGTGCGGCTGCAACGACTGGAAGCGGAGGCAGACCTGAACTCTGATCCATCAGAACAAAATAAGTATGAGTGTCAGGATTGAATCCTTCAATTGTAATTCCGTTAACTTTAAGGTATCGAAGAGTAGCATCTGTGGATATAACTTCATACATATCCTTAAGTGAATAGATTGTCGTTTTAATTCCATCTGAGACCAGGAGATGATCATCCTTATACATGATGCCTTCGCTTCCCCTGGTATTTCCGGCTTTATCAACAACCGACAATGTTGAACCCGTTGAAGCGATTACTCTTGACAGGAATATTTCTACCGGGGTATTGACCCGGAACATATCTATTAAATGATTTTCCTGTCTCACTAAATAAAAATCTGAAGTAACATAAGGATCATCTACTGTCACAACCAGTGAATATAAAACTTTTGTTTCTCCATCCTGTGCAATCACCTCCAGTTTTATACTATCCGAAACCATTGTTTTCAATACAACAAGTGTATCGCGCAATACCTTTTCCGTTTCAACCCGTTGATTTTTCACATCTATAATATTTAATACAGCATCCTCTGGCACAATAATTTTTGTGAGCATTTCCTCAATGCTTGTGAGAGCAGGGATACCAGAAACAGAGCCAGTTACACCGGCAACATTTATTGTATAGCTTGAAGATTTCAGCAGAGCATCATGACCAGGTTCCTGAACTGTTATGGTATAAACAGTTGTATTCAACTTTGTGCCGGATACAACATTCAGCCTGTCGCCCTGAACAATAATATTACTGCCTGTCTTTACAACCGAACTGTCAGAATTTGTAACAGTTAATACTTCTTCGATGCCACCAGGTATGATCCTGGATAGAAAACTATCAACTCTGGTTTCCACAGGTACGAAATCAATAGTCTGCTCAGGTCCAAAGTCAGGGGAAACCTCATAAGTCAAGGAATATACGGTTGAAATATATCCCTTATACTGATCATAAGGGTGTGTGCCTATGTACATTGCCCCCTGGTACCTATCCCATTCGCTGGTTCCGGGAGTGCCGGTTCCAAAAGATCCAAAGTTCTCCGAATTACCTTTCCAGATTTCTTTTTTTCTTTCAAGTATAGTAGCACTCATATCACTTACGAAAACACCGTCAATAATCCGGTTGTTATTTTCGCCTTGCGCACCGAAGATGTCTACAAGGGTAAAATCTTTTAAATCGTTCGCAGATTTTAAACCTGTTAAAATGCTGTCATTATCTATGCGTATTAAGTATATGCTATTACTGACGCCAAAGAAGCAAATCCGGGCTCCATCAACAAATCCATACTTATTCAAAGCATAAACAAGATCGCCATTGGTATCCCTGAAATCACAAAAATCACGAAATCCATTTGTGGTATTCCAGCCATCAGGAAAACCTCTTCCAAAAACCAGGGTTTGCCCGGGCTCAAGATCGGTATTAAAGGGATAGGGACACGCTTTATAATAGATTCCTTCATCGATCCTGGAAGAATCCATGGTAAAACCAGGTCGCATTTTAGATATCATATCCTTTGAAGCAATAACCGATGCAAGTGTTCCAGCAGTTGCATTGACAATCAGGTAATTTCCCATAGAAATAGTTGTATTCCCCGGATTAAATATCTCCCAGCCCTTCCCCCAGCCACTGACAGAGGTTGAACCCGGAACCAGGTTATAAAGGCCGTTCATTATCTGAGAAAAAAATGGATCGGCACGAAATGACTCCTCTTTTTTCAATATTTCAAAAGTCACTGAGTACAGCGATTCTGTTAATTCATTCTCAGCAGTAACATAGATCCTGGCTGTTCTCTGATCTTCACCCCCTTTTAGATTTAATGCCCTGCCTATCCTCACTTTTGCATTCATATTTTCAGGAAATGCAGAAATAACTGGAAAAGTTGATCCCTTTGGAAGCATTACTTTATAATTAAATACATTGGACTTAAAGCCATTAAGAGTATCCCCATTGATTTTTATCGCACTTAACCTGGCATTTGCGCTCTTTATATAGTCATTCACCCTCAGGAAATATTCCCTTGTAGAATTATCTGCATCGGTAATGATAAGTTTGTCCCCGTTTTTTAAATCTGGTCGTTGAACACCATCCACAAAAATTATTTTCCAGTCGGCAGCAGGATCTTTACCAAGATACCAGAACAGGGTATCGATTCTTGATCCGAAAGGAATATTGGAAATGGTGTTATAACTAATATTGTATTTAGTAACTCCCTTAATTTCCAGAACTGAATGTGTTCTCACCTCATTAATGGGAATAGCTGCTGTTAAAGTATCATCCTGCCATTCCCATATTATTTCTCTGTTACCGGGCTGCAGCAGGACTTTGTCGGGTCGGCTTTTCAATGAAAGTTTAAGATGGATGGGGGCAGAAATCGAATAAAGATCCCCATACCATTCGAAGGATCGATCGACCAGTTGTACCAAAATATCGCTGTTTTTTCTGCGTAATGCAATCTCTATCCAGGGTGGAGCCGTACAGGAGTATCCCAGGTTGGGAGCAATATCCTTAATCCAATCGGCCACTGCACTCCGCATAGCCGCATTACCGTTTCTCGACAGGGCTTTGGGATTATAACTTGAAACGTCCATATACATTTTGAAAAAATCACAGGCTACATAAAGCATATTACCTTTACCCGATACATGCTGAGTGATGGCTGGCGTAGTGGCCCCGCTAGAGAAATTCTGAACTACTTTAGCGCCTTTAGTTTCGATTCGTATTGGTGCCTGAGCCGGGATGTCAGTACCACCCAGCCTGATATTCGCTCCGGATAAAGGCACTCCTGAGGAGATGCTGACCCCCAGAAAGCCAGCCAGACCAGTTTCTATGGTGCGACCTGTTACCAAAAGACCCCCTCCACGTTCCACGAAACCCCGCACAGCAGAGAGTGTTTCTGTGTCCAGACGAAACTGCTCTCCTACAATGAGAACCTGGTAATCGTCGAGACGCTTTTTTAAAGTGGACTCATTGATAATGTCAAAAGGAATATTGTTCTCGAGTAAAGCGGCACCAGCGCCATAAATTTCATTAGGAATGCCAAGGTTGTTATACCAGTATAACCTTGTGGGTCCGGGTGAACTTGTAACATATTGAGAGCTGGGAATAACCCGGGAGTATTGGGTTGATGCGCTATGCAAAACAGCTACCATTGGTACCGCCCTGGTATTTTGTATCCAATCCTGTCTTTCCCGCACCATGTCGGCACCTGCTGCAGCCAATAGGAGCATCTCATCGGCAGGCTGCTGAGTCTTCGACATTGGGAATTCACCGATATTCCATCTTCCCCCATTTGCTGTGATTATTGCAGCGGATTCCATTACTTCCTGAGTAGATTTTGGGATTGTTCCTGCCCAGGTATCGGTCAGTCCGTTCATAAGATCAAAAGGTACATCAAGGCTTGAGGCATAACGGGCATAAAGACACAGGTTCATTGGCAGACTGTGGGCATCAAGAGAAAGGTTCTTGATATATGGAGGTGGTGGTTCAGGTTGGGCAATCTGGTAGGCACCGTTAAAGGTGACAAGGACGTCCGGATTTTTGGATTGAACTATGTCGCTTACTGCTTTCATCCAAAGTTCGAAACCCTTCCGGTGATAGTATACCCATTCATTCCATAGTAAGTCGCCTCCATTTTCCGGTGGATCAACACTGTATCGTTCCCTGAAGTTCTTTTTGCAATTGTCACAATAGCAAAGGTTTACGGTAACAATAGTGTGATCGATCCATATCTGTGCCGGTTGATATTGCTCCGTTAGTTTTCCGTACTCCGGAATTATGTACTTGTATATGCCCGGTGAGTAAAAACAGACATGCTTCACGATGACCCCTGCTCTGGTCCGGCCGGCAGGTGAACCGTCAGGATTAACACGAATGTAAAAAAGACTTTGCTCTTCAGCGGGTAATGCTTCCACGATACTTCTTATGTCATCCCATGCCCCGGATAAAGTGCGTGTTGCAACAAAAGAAAAATTATATTTCGCTGATAATTCTTTGCCAGCAGCATAAGCCTGTGTATGAAACTGAACGGCATCAGGCTGTACCCTGTCGAATTGCACTTCCCATTCCGGCGCCGGAAGGCCGGCAGAATGATGAGTGTGAATAAGAGATTCTGAATACCAGGCCGGCCCTGCAGTAATTATTGAAGATTCCTGAGCAAATGAGTTAGCTCCATATACGACCAGGATAATCAGAGTAATAAACTTTTTCATTTGCATAAATTATAAAAAATACAAAGATTAGTGAAACTAACTTTTGTTTAATTACCTGTGAGTTAAGGAAAGTGTTTTTACAGTATCATAAACTGTCATTATATTTCTGGTGGGAGTACCGCTCATGAAATTATTTGAAGGAGCTACAATGAAATTGCCATAGGTATTAAGTTTGCTTATCAGTTCAGTGCAATGATTCTTAACCTCAGCTGCTGTGCCGAAGGGTAAAACTTTCTGTGTATCTATTGCTCCATGAAACACCATATCCTTTCCATATTTTAAGCTGAGTGATTCGGGTTCCATATTTTTAGTGGTTACCTGGACCGGGTCCAGAATATCGACCCCAAGTTTTATAAAATATGGAATAAGCGCTTCAATACTTCCGCATGAGTGCACCATTACCCTGAATCCATAACTATGGGCAAAATCAATCAGTTTTTTATAATTATCGAAATATATATCAAACCAGTCTTCTTCACTTAACAACAATCCGTTTTGAGATCCAAAATCATTTCCCATGAAAAAAATATCCATTTTCCCCTTAACCACTTCAAAATAATTCCTGTTTAGCCTGAGATATATTTCTGTAATATGGTTGACGAGCGCTTTGATAAGAGGTCTGTTCATAGCTATATTCAGGAGAAAGTTTTCGAAGCCCATCATTCGTGAGCTGTCCCCCTGAATCGCTGACCATAAACCACCAACTATAATCTTATCGGAAAAATCATTACACTCTTTCGAAAGACTTGAGAAATCAAATTGCTCAGGAGACGGCCAATTAAACTTGTATATGTCTTCAATTCTTATATTTTCTCCCGAGAATGGTCCGGTAATAGCCTCATCCACTCCAAATTTATCATCCCCAACTTTTCTGTGCCAGCGAATTCCGAAGGGACATTCCCTTTCTGTTTCAGAAAAGAAAAGCGGGGGACCGTTATAATACTTCAAACAGCATTCATTCTGACTTATATCCCTGCAAGAAAGATAATAGAAGTCTGTCCCCAGCCTGTCAAGCAGTTCTCTTTCTGTATTTACCTGAAGGTATTCTGCCATCTCATCCCTGAGCTGCCGGGGTGCAAGAAAATCCGACAGCAAAATATCTTTCGATTCAGGATTGAATAAATTAAGAAGTTTTTGCTTTTTGTCCATATCGGGTCCTTCTATAAATGAATATATTTTCCCCATAAATTCTTAGCCTCATTTTGGTTTTGTACAACGGTAATAATTGCCAGTCCCTGGGGAGGGAGGTTTCTGAAAATCCAATCAAGATCATTTGCAGGTATTTCCCCCCAGATGATCAGGGGTTTTTCCTGCATAATTTTGTTGTAAACCGGTTGCAGTGATTCTGCTGAAGGACCTCCATTATCAATATGAAGTTCCAGGGCGGTGAAATTCATTTTAAGGTAATACTCATAAGGGAAATATCCATTGGAATGTTGATGCATGATACATCCGTCAAATGCGTTCACAATCATCTCATCCCATTTCCTGATGAAAGTATCATAAAGTTCCGGTGAAAGGAGTGCAGCAGCATCTTCCTGGTGCCATATTGTTCCTTTTGGCGCCCAGGTATTATAATAAAATGAACCTGTACCTCCATAAAAATCAGGAATTCTTTCAATTTGCATCTTTCCGAATGCAATCCAGAAATCGCATAACTTTTCTGCGACACAATGTATTTCATCCGGGTTAGTAAACATGGTGTAAATCAAATTTTCTCCCCCGTATAAAAGCGAGAGCAAATCCGAAATGCCGCGCATGCGAGTTGTTGCAATGGGATACCGGCCCTGGCTCCTGGCAGCTGTTTGTTCGAGAAAAGCAACAGCTTTTTGAACCCATGGATTATCCATTGAAAAAACCGGAATACTATCGGGCCCATTAAAACCCGGCAGCGGCTCTGCATGAATTGATCCGGATGAATAAGTACTCAGGATTACCGGGCATCCCAGTGCTGCTTCAACCCATGGAATACCCCAGAATATGCTGGAACTCCAGATAAAATCTCCACCACATTCCTCATGACTGCTGAAAAGCATTTCGAAATCATCCAGGTATGAATCTATTAAAAAATGATCCGGAGTCAGAATGGTATTCTCGGGGATATTTTTAGCTGCAGGATACCGGTGAATAGGATATTCGCTACCCAGAAAAAAACCGAATAATGGCCTGCTGTTTTTTTTACCATAAAATAACTTAAATTGATTTACACGCTCCTCAGTACTTTTTTTCCATTGATTATTCATCCTTCTATTTTTTTAGTAAGGGGTTATTTAATACATTTAAATTAATAGTTTGAAAGACTAAAAGTGAGACAGTAATATACCTTGTGGCATTTGTACAATATCTATGAATGCAAATATTGTTATTGCCATTTATTGTAATTATTCCTCATGTGCGGACTCCGTAATCCAATCATTTTCCCTGACGCTGGAAAGGTATTTCTCTAACTGATCCTTCAATTCCGGGATTATTTTCCTGCTTTCCTTCTCTTCCACGAGATTATTTATCTGATATGGATCTTTTTCATTATCATAAAGTAACCATGGAATAATTTTACCGTTTTCCTTCCTTACGGCATACGTGTACCGGCTTGTATAGATACCTCTCCAGTCATATGCCATTTTTTTATTGTCCAGGTGTTCCTGCTGATCCTTTTCAGAAATATTATAAGGGGCGATCCCTATCAGGAAAGCAGATTCAGGGCCTTTCTGGTTCGGATCCTTAATAAAACCTGAGTAATCGACACCATCCATTTCAGCAGGAGGTTCAATACCTGCCAAACCTAGGAAAGTCGGGGCAAGATCTACGCTTGATAAGGGTGCAGATTCTTTTCTGCCGGTAATTTTAATACCTCCGGGCCATCTGACAATAAACGGTACCTGGATAGATTCATTCCAGGGAGTTCTTTTATTATACCACCCTTGTGATCCTAACATATCTCCATGATCCGAGCTATAAATGACGATGGTGTTTTTATCAATTTTCAATTCCCTGAGTACATTCATCAACTTTCCAATTTCCTCATCCATTGCAGAGACATGAGAGTACGCGCCTATTATATTTGTTATTAATTTTTCACTTTTCTCTTTATCAGGAACATTTTCCCTGTACCGGATGGTCTTTGATTCATAGTATTTAACCCATTTTTCAGGCGCCTGGCGATAGCTTGGATGCGGTGGATGCCATGAAAGAACTGCACAGAAGGGAACATCTTTGGATGCTTTGACAAATTCAATTAACTGATCCATCTGGGCAGCCGGGGCATAACCATCCAGTTTATTGAAATTGCCCTCATCATCATAATAACCTGTATTATACCGGTCCTGGTAATTGGAGCTTTTTCTCCAGCAATCAGTAAAACCATACCTGTAGACTTCCGGGACAACGTTAAACTGCTCCGATTCAGGATAAAGGTGCCACTTACCTACATACCCCATTTTATAGCCATTATTTTTTAATTCCAGAGGGAAAAGAGGATGGTCAGGCTGTAAGCCGGGTTTATTATCAGGTACACTCCGGGTAGTATTAAATGGTAATCCATTATTTTGACCATATTGCCCTGTAATCAGGGTTGCGCGAAAAGGAACACAGACCGGATTATTGGAAACATAATTTGTAAATTGAATCCCCTCTTTAGCAAGGCGATCCAGGTTTGGAGTCTGGACCACTGAATCTCCCCCGAGATAGGATGAAAGTTCAAATGCACTTTGCTGATCGCTGAAAACAAAGATGATGTTTGGCTTTTCTGATTTAACCTCGCTGCAACCGGTAAAAGACAGTCCCGTAAAGCAAATTCCGGAAGTTATCAGGATTTGTTGACTAATGAGTTTAAAATTACTCAAGGATGGTTTATTTATCATTAATGTCTGATTAAAATTTAATTTCGCTGGATTTAATATTTAAAACATTAATAATCAATGAGAATATAATTATTTTACCCTTTACCTTAGAAGAGAGTAAAGTTGTGAAAATGTACTTATTATTAAAGTAAATTATGGCCCTTACACATGCAAAGAATACAATTAATAAATTATTTTAAACGCATCGGAATCTTAATATACTGGCAAAAAAGTGAAGCCCGGATCAGATTAATAATCCAAAAAATCCCCGTCAGGTTAATCTGATTGGGTTATAAGTAAACTATCTGGTTGTTTGTATTTAATGCTTTTGGCTAATATGGTTAAATATCATTTCCATAGTCCTGATAATTCATCAGATACTGCTTCAGATAAATCCGGTACCCTGAAATACGTGCACTGTCCATCCGGATCAGCAAATTCAGTAAATGTAAGAGAAAGATTTCCACTATTCCCCAAAGCAAATGGTTTGTTGCCAGCTTTTAGACGACATGCTGTCCCATCGGGTCGAACGGCATTATTCATTACAGGTCCGGGCTCAATGGATGCCATGTCAATAACGATACGACCAAGGTCCGCTCCATCCGTCATAGCCAGTGATTCGTTTTGGTCGGGATTAAGGCAAAACAGTAATGGACCCCTCATTATCGCTACGCGGCCCGCTTGTCTTTCCCTTCCCAATACAAAGCGCCACTCCATCGGCATATCAAGTACCACCTGGTCACCCGTTTTCCAAACCCGCTCAACTGAAGCAAAGGTTCCTGGTTTACATATTTTACCGGAACTCTTCCCATTAATGGTAATGTCTGCATTCCTGCACCAGGATGGAATCCTCAGTTTTAATACGAATGATGTTTCTTCCGAAGGATTGACACGGATAATAACATGACCGGAATTAGGGTAATCTGTTTCCTGGATCAACATAACAGATCGACCGCTACCAATGGAAATATCAACAGCAGATGATGAATAAAGGTTGATAGTTACTCCATTTTCTTCTCGATAGTAAATCATTGAGGGAAGTTCTGATATGATTCTGCGGTAATTATTTGGACAGCAATAGGTGTCTCCATTGTGATAAAGCCGTTTCCCCTCTACAGGTGTATAGTACCTGATCTGTCTTCCTTCCGGTGATTGTGCACCAAACAATGCGTTGTATATAGTCCTTTCCATTATATCTCCAAAACGTGAATCACCTTTAAGTCTGAGAAGGTTATCATAGACCCTCAATTGGTAAGCTGTTGCACATGTTTCACCAAGATTCCCCCGTCCATCCTGGTCATCCGTCCAAATTTCATCCTGTCCGGCACCACCTGATATCGACATTCCGTTTCCTGAGGTCAAGAAATTTAAAGCCTTCATGGTCGGACCCAGTAGTTTTTCATCTGGATCGATGCGATATAACTCCAACAGGGAAAGACAAGCAGCCATATAACCATAAACATGTCCCTCTATCAGTTTACGCCGGCCGATAACAATATCAGGATCCATGTTCGGCAAGTCTAGTTGATTCAAACAGAAATTAAGGTAACGTTGATCGTTCGTAGCAGTATAAAGGGTTAGCATTGACCTGGAAATACCTGTTATAGCAATATTCGCGGAAACGTTGGTCGTCTTTTCCCAGTCTGCTGGCATCTTTGACCATTTTTCGATTATATAACCAGCAGCTTTCTCAGCAGCAATAAGTGACTGTTTGTCATCAAAGAGTTTGTAATTGGTGATCAATCCATAGATAATATATCCCATCTCATGAATATCCCAAAGTTTCCACATTCGGTTAGCGGGAGTCATATTGCCAATGTAGCCTTCTGGTTCCTGTGCCTTTATTATTTCTCCTATGAGATGGTTTTTCAGGGAAACAACTTTTTCATTTTTTGTATAGACAGCCATTTTCACTACTCCATCTATTAATTTACCCAGGCCAATATAACCACCATCATTCTTTTTCTGAAAACTATAGAGAAAATCTTTGTCAACATTGAGGAGAAGAAGATTATTTGAAACAGTCAGATCTATCCGCCGACCTATTTCCCCCCCAACTTTTATCTTAGCCAAATCAATCGGAGCCAATTGATCTTTTGTGTTTTCAATGAAATTTTTTTTCTGAACACAATTACTCAGAGTTGTCACCAGAATTAATAATAAAACAGATCGTCTCATAAGAATGAAGTCGTTATATTGAAATCGCTTTGTTAATACTTTTCAAAGTGAAGAATAATAAAAATGTTCCAAAAAATAAAATCTTATGTTAGATGCTTTCCCTTTTGAAACATCTCCAATTCATTTTTGAATTAATTTTGGTTCGGAAAATAGCCAGCATAAAAAACCAGACCCTCTAATCGTCTCAGATTATTCCAATTTCCATATAAGTTTTCCAAGTCTTACCAGGCTGTCCCTATCCGCTTGCCTGTATTGCCCGGTCAGATCGGGTGCTGTAGAAAGCAATACATTACTTCCTCCTCTCTCAAAATTCTGACGAATATAGTTAAACAGGCTATCGACAGGGTAAAACCGGCTGTCACTGTAAGTGAACCAGGTGGAGCCCGGCATATAACCATTACCCAGAGTCCGGTGGTCACAGCGCTGTGATGTTATCTCAGATTCAAAAGGCAGGTAATATGTGACTGAATCAACAACCCGGTAAGGGTTATGACCTTCAGCAGGAGGAGTTCTTTCTTCACCATTCATGATATCCGTAGGGAAATACCGGATCTTGCTTCCATCCTGGACATGCTGGTTAAAATGTACTATTGTGCCTTTATTCTTAAGTTTTAAATGATCATAAATTTCCCGAATACCCAGGCTCGTATCGCACCATGTATACATATCCATCCAGAATTCATATATGTCTCCGTAATTTGAAGCCAGCTCCTCCAATTGTGTAAGTATAATTTCCTTCGGAGTTGTTCCTTCCATCTCCACTTTTATGCCAGGATTCCATTCCCATGGTTTCCATTTTCCTCCCCACAGGCAATAGTACAGGCAAGGTTTAACATTATATTTCCGGAAGGCTTCCACGAATTGCTTCACAACATCAACCGAAACCGGGCTTGAAGCTACATCAAATGCAGTGGTTCTACTGTCCCAGAGGCAAAAACCCGATGTATGCCGTGTTGTAAGAACGGCATATTTCACCCCTGCCTCGTGGAAACAGGAGATCATTTGATCCATATCGAGGTTGGTAGGGTTAAATATTGCCGGGTCGATGTTTTTGGAAAATTCACTTTCAATGAAGGTATTATCATTAAAGTGTACGAAAGCGCCAAACCTGAGACTCTCCCATTGTTCCAGTACAGATGTTCTGTCATTGGCCGGTAGAAAAGTTTTCGACTCTCTGGAACTACATGCGCTCAATAACAATAAAAGGAAAAAGACAATCTTTACTCTCATAATGATCTTTATTTAAATTTATTATACAACAATTTCATGCAAGCACAGGCAGGATCAGTTTTTATCCAGAATTATCCTGCGGAATTTCATAGATGAGGACCTGTAATCCTTGTCAAGTGTGAACCTGAGCTGGTTTAACTCCTGCTTTTCCAGCGACAACTCTCCAATCTCAAACACTTTAAATTCTCCTCCTGTAGGCTGAATAGTGCCATGAAGAACATCTACATCTTGTCTGTTCTTTTGTTTCCTCAATACAAACGGGCTTCCTGCAACGGAATCTTCACATGCATATTCCAGCGAAATTTTAAATGAAGCGGTTTCATACGGATAATGATACCACATCAGTTCATTAAGTGGGCTGCCCGATTCAATAAAATTGGTGGCTGCCTTTGAATCATCCAGGAACCTGATTTCTTCACCATCAAGCCTGGCATCTTTCGCCGTGAGAATATATTGTTTCTGGGGATCATTGTACCTGTATCCTTCAGCAACGGCCGGTACTTCGTCTTTAAGTTCGAGGACTACAACCGTATTGAATTCAGCCATATCGTTTTCCTGGAGATTAAGAACAATATAGCCTTTTTCCTGTTTGAATTTAACCTGTTTGCCATTTGCAAGCAGGGTGGCTTTTTTAACCTTTGTCTCAAGTCCGTTAATTCGTAATTCACTCCCGGGAAATTCAAAAATATGGATGAACATTTTCCCTGGTTTTACTGTGCACTTCCAATTATTATCGGGCATGAGGATTGGACTGTGATGTGTTTCATAAATTGCATCACCGTTAACGGAAAGCCATTTACCCATTGTCCGGAGGATTTCCTGGCTTTCGGCAGGGATAATTCCGGTTGCATCAGGCCCGACATTTAGCAGGTAATTCCCTCCCTTTGCCACAATATCCGCAAGTTTATAAATCAGGTCATCAGGTTTTTTCCAGTCGTGGTCATTCTTTTTAAATCCCCAGGTATCATTTAAGGTTGCTGGAATCTCCCATGTTTGAAAGTCGAAAACAAGTGTGGGGATAGAGTTATCTCCCATTTGTTCATAATCACCCTGTTTATATCCAATTCTGTTGTTTACCAGGCAATCCGGCTGTTTATCCTTGACAAGTTTTTTAAGCTGGATAACCTGTCCCTCAGTAAGTAGCTGGGGTGTATCGAACCAGATAAGCGCCAGTTCCCCATAGTTCGTCAGTAATTCTTCTACCTGCGGGAAAACCTTCTTTTCCAGGTAAGGCGCCGGATCCCTTTCTACCGGGAAATCCCAGGTATTACCGGCTCCATTAGGTTCAAACCAGTCCTGTGCCTGCGAATAATAAAACCCAAAACGTAAATCTTTTTTGGCTGCAGACTTTGCCAGTTCCGCGAGTGGATCTCTTTTAAAGGGAGTCGCATCCACAATATTGTATGTGGATGCATTTGATTTATACATCGCAAAACCATCATGGTGCTTTGAAGTAATAACCATGTATTTCATCCCTGCATCTTTGGCAAGTTTTGTCCAATCGTCAGCATTAAACCCGGTGGGATTAAACTGTCCGGCAAGTTTCGAATATTCCTTTACCGGAATTTCAAATCGTCTCATGATCCATTCGCCAATTCCTCTAACAGACTTGCCTTTCCATTCACCTGCAGGTATGGCATATAATCCCCAGTGAATGAACATTCCAAACTTCATTTCGGAAAACTTTTCCAGACTTGTTTCAGGGGGCTGATTTTGCTGCCCGGTTTCTTTTTTCTTGGCAGTACATGCAAAAAACAGCAATAAAATCAGGGTAAACGCCAGGACCTTTTTCATCTTTGAAAGAATTAAATTTGATTAGTAAGAATTTATTATCAACATACCGGAAATTCTTTTCCTGTTATAAAAGAGTAAGAAAATATCCTTTTGTAATGGAAAAAAAATAAATATTACAGGAAAAAGCATCAAAATAAAATTCCTTACTATATGAAATCACGGGAACTTCAACCGAGGCTTTTTTTTAAACCCTATTGTGAAGAGCGGGAAGAATATACAAGTCCTGGTGGACATCTTTTGAAACAGAGGGTTTCCATAAAGTATATCCGTTCTTTTTTTGATAGGATTGACCAGATAATCAGTCCATCATTAGACGGTGAAATCGCAGGTGGATTTTTCATCTGTCTTAATGTCTAATTAACATGTTCATTCTATTTTAAATTTTTTAAATTTACAGAAACATGAAATTCTCTAAGTACAATTTAGCTTGAAAATTATCATTTTACCGGATTTCTGTAATTTATTAATATAGTACAAACATGAATAACACAATCGGGATTTTCAATCTTGCTATTTTAGCTTCACTATTTGGCTGTAAGTCTTCTGAACCCAGTCCTTCAAAACCAAATTTATTATATATCATAGTAGACGAAATGCGGGAGATTTCAATGTCCTGCACCGGAGATCCCAACATCAGAACTACCGGGTTGGATAGTCTTGCTGCAAGCGGTATACTTTTTACCAGGATGTACACACCCAATCCGGTTTGCTCGCCAACGCGTGCGTCCATTCATACAGGATTGTACCCTCATAACGCTGGAATGCCTCACAATGGATATCATTTGAGAGAAACAGCCCCTACTCTGGCCGATGTACTGCTGAAGGCCGGGTATGAAACAGGACATATCGGGAAATGGCACCTGGATGGAGAGTCTTCAAGGTTTTCAGTGTTGGATAAAGAATCCTTTAAACCTCTGAAAAGGGAATGGTCTGATCCGGCTTCATACGGCTATGTGGATTCCGTATCTCACAGGGGATTTAAGTATTGGGCCGGTTTTGAACACGGTCACCAGTACTTTGGTTCCAGGTACTGGGGAAATGAGCATAAAGCTATTCTTTTACCGGAGGGTAAATATGAACCCGATGTTCAGACTGAACTGGCTATCCAATTCATCAAAAACAACCGCGACAAAACGTGGTATCTTGATCTTAACTTTGGCACTCCGCATTTCCCCTTGATTAAAGAGAATGTAAAACCATCAGACCTGGCGCTGTTTGATCCGGATAGCCTTATACTGAGATCGAATATACCCCCCTCTTTTGAAACTGAAGCCCGTGAAATCCTTGCTATCTATTATGGTATGATTCATAACATTGATGAAAACATACAAAAACTCTTGTCAGCTCTTAAAGAGGAAGACCTTCTTGAAAACACCCTGATCGTATTTACATCTGATCACGGCGACATGATGCTTTCGCATGGGCAGCATTATAAGCGGCGGCCACAGGAAGAAAGTTCGCGTGTGCCATTTATAGTAAGCTATCCTGGTAAGGTAAAATCCCACAGTGTCGCTAATCAATATCTGAGCCTGGTGGATGTGTTTCCGACCTTACTTGAGATGCTTAATGTTGAAGCGCCTGTCAATGAAGGACAGAGCTTCGTTCCGATTCTTACCGGTAACTCAGAGGAGGATATCCATTCTTCCATCTACATGGGAGGAGCCTGGTTCGGTTGCAGGGATTACGATCCCGGTCTTCATTCCAAAAGCCCATGGCGCGCTGTGAGGACAAAAGATTATATGATGTCATTCCTTAAAACTTCCGAATCAAAGCTTGAGGCGGTTCAACTGTTCGATATGAACAGCGATCCCTACCAGATGAATAACCTGGTAATCGATCCGGCATTCGATGATGTCAAAAGACACCTTTCCCACGAGCTTGACTATTGGAGGAGAAGAACAGGCGACTCAGAAGTTCAGAAACTTAAACTTCCTGAATGGAAATAAGCTTGGAGCTTCTTCCATGAAATTCACCTGGAAAAGGAGCCCTTAAAATTTCAATGGGATTTGCCAAATCCTGATCAGCATCTCCCCGAATACATTCTAAATACATTGTAACGATGGGACCGGTTTTACGGAAAACCGGACTCAAATTTTACTGTCTTGAAATTATTTTTTCCAGGCGGACTTCATATATTACCAGGCCTTCTGTATCCAGCGGATTTATAAAATCTGCCTTCAAAATCGCTGTATAGGTCCCTGGACTGTCAATTTTCATTGTGCCGATAAAGTTGACAAATTCAGGTCTGTAAACGGAACGGATACTATTCACCTGCTCCGTTCCTTTAATGAAACCCTGTATTTTTTCACCATTTATTTCCAGGCTGACCTTATTTAAATCCCCGGGCAACCTGTAAACTGAATTCCATTTACTCCGGTATGTTTTCAGGTCCCTGACTGTTGATACATTCACAACCCTGACTTCGAAATTACCGGGTTCAATGAGATTTAATTCCCATTCCAGGTAATCTGACGTCGATGTCCAGTTCCTGGTTGCAAAATACGGCCAGTTATTGGTGTCAATTACCCCATCCATACCTGCAATTTCAAGGTTTCCTCCATTCCTGACAACTTTTGCCATTCCCGCCTGTAGCAGAACATTCCCGGAACTCATCTGGGTGGGTTGATCAACTAAAACAGGAGAGCCTATTATTGAAACCCGGAGTACCGGAAACATTTCAAACCGGAGTTCGGGAGGTACAGTGATGCTCAGGACTGAAAGATCCGGAATTTCAATCTTGCTGTACTCAAAAGGAACCGGTTTACCATCCTTCAGACTTTCAATCTTAATGATTTCATTATCCAGGTTATAAAGTGTAATTTTTTCAAGTTCCGGATTAAACAGGGTGATATAAAGAACTTCTTTTCCGGTTGTTATCCTGCAACCATCCAATTCCTGGAACCACGGACTCGGACCGGTTCCGTAAATAGCTTCACCATTTGTTTCCATCCATTCCCCGATTTCTTCCAACCGATTAATACTTTCGTCCGGGATTGAACCGTCACCTTTCGGTCCGATATCAAGCAGGTAATTTATATTCTTGGAAGAAAGATCAACAAGCTGCATGATCATATGTTTTGTGGACTTCCAGGTAGTATCGAACTGGTGATACCCCCAGGAATGATTCATAGTTGCAGGACACTCCCAGACACCGCTTAGCACCCCCGGGGGAACCTGGTTATCACCCATCACTCCATAATCGCCAAGACCGGCGCCAATCCTGCTGTTAACAAGACAGGACGGCTGCAGTTTTTTTACCAGATCGTATATTTCAGTTGCCTGGTTCTTAGCAATATCATACGGTGTATCAAACCAAAGGCAGAAAATATCTCCGTAATTTGTAAGCAGTTCTGTCAGCTGTAATTTGACTTTTGTATCGAGGTAGATCTGGCATTGCCTTGCAGTATCATCCTTAGACCAATCCCAGTCGTTCATAAATGAAGTAACCGAATTGTACTCGTCCCAATCCCTGACATGAGAATAGTATAATCCCAGTTTCATTCCCTGTTTTTTACATTCCGTGCTGAGCTCTTTCAGGAGGTCTTTCCCGTAAGGTGTTCCATCCTTAATGTTATAATGATCATAATCAGAATCAAACATAGCAAAACCATCATGGTGCTTTGCAGTTATTACAATATATTTCATCCCTGCCTTTTTTGCAAGACTTACAATTTCTTTGGAACTGAATTCTGAAGGATTAAATTGCTCTGCAATTTTATGATATTCATTCTTTGGGATCTTAAGTAATCTCATAATATGTTCTGCTATTCCTCCAACAGGAATTGTATCACCTTGCCAAACGCCAGCAGGTAAAGAATAAAGTCCAAAATGAATAAATAAACCAAACCTTATATCCAGGAATTCCTGCTGAGCTTCTTTTGTATTTTGTGGTACATCTCTTTTCCCATTATCAGTACAGGAAATTAATAATGCTATCACAATAGTCGTCATTATAATATTTAACCGGGGATTTTTCATAAGTTCCAATATTTAATTTTTAAATTGTTAAGGGAAAGATCTGGCATGAGTAAGTTTCCATGCAGCATCGGCCGCACGTATTCCCACTTCCTTTTTCTTTACCGGGTGAATATCCTTTAAGTCTCCAAGTTCTTTGATCTTCACAATTTCTGTATAATCAGTCTGGTGGGCAACCCTGGACTGCATATCCTTCAGAACAGCCCAGGCTTTCCTGCCCTGTGGAGTCCCGGGATCATAGGATGGAAGCTGAATGATCACAAATGGAAGAAACTGATTCCCCCAAAAATTTCTATAATGAGAAATAAGAGATCTCAACCAAAAACGATATTCCCTGGCCTGTTCAACTGATCCTGCATTACTTTCTCCCTGGTACCAAACCACACCGCGGACCGGAAGATCGTCAAATGGTTTAATCAGTTGTTCATATATACTGGACGGAACCGCACGGCCGAGACCCCAGCGTGCAAGCCGATGCTGCCCATATGGTTTGAAATCGGCCTGATCTTCTACGGCCGCTTTCAATACCTCCGGATCATTAGCAAGTGTTTTCCATTGCCTGCCGGATTCAGTATCAGGGAATGCCTCACCAGGTAACCATGCATCAATACTGGTACCACCCCGGGCTGCTATAAAAATCCCCAAGGGTAAATGTTGACGACTTGCCATTTCTATTGCGAAATAAACAGCAACAGCAGAAAAACTTTTAATGTTATCAGAGTTTATTTTTTCCCAGGATTTCCCATCAAAACATCGGATATCCAGGTTAAGAATGTCCTTTTCTGCATCATTGGCAGCATCCGAATGTGCAATCGTGCGTTGCATATTTGACTGACCGGAACAAAGCCAGGTATCACCGGTTGCAACATCACTTATTATCTTTTTCTCATAATTACAGGTAAAAACAAGTTCCCCTTTCATAGCTGCAGTAACTTCAGGAAATTCAATTGTCCATGAGCCACAGTCATCAGTATTTGTTGTTATTGAAAAAGTTCCAAAGCTTACAGTCATCGTCTCACGGGGTTCAGCCATCCCGCTTATTTTAAAAGGGATACCGGCGGGCAGAATCATGTTATCAGAGACCCAAAGGGGAACTGTAATCTCAGATGCATTGGCCGGTTGAAGAAACAAGGCAGGCAGAATTCCTGGAAAGGAATAAGCACATATTATAATAATTCTTATCCATTTATTACTATTTATAAAGAGTCCACTTCCCCCCTGGTTATTATCATTTTTAAAATTATGCTGAATTAATCCGGAATTCAGGAATATTGAACAATTAAATTCTTTAACGCCAGGGATCATGATATTATATGTTTTATTTTATATCTGAATTATCATTTAGCGTAAACGCAAGGTAACTGTCTCCCGAGTGAGTACCCATTTTTCCACCACCGCAGGCTATTACAACAAATTGCTTTCCTCCTGCCTCGTAAACACTTGGTGTTGCATAACCACCTGCAGGAAGTTTATATTTCCATAACTCCTCGCCGTTATCCTTATCAAAAGCCCGGAAAAAACTATCATTCGAAGCACCGATAAACAATACTCCGCCTGCAGTTAATACCGGTCCTCCATAGTTTTCCGTACCTGTTGGTGGTATCCCTTTCAGAGTAAGCTCTTCATATTCACCAAGTGGAACCTGCCATAAAATAGTGCCGGTGTTTAAGTCAATAGCTGAAATTGTGCCCCAGGGTGGTTTCACAGCCGGATAACCATCCGGATCCAAAAACCGGTTGTAACCAGTATGTGAGTAAGGAGAAGCTCTCTTATTTGCTTCCAAATCCTGTATATGCTCTTCCTGTTGAGGTTTTTGTCTGGTCAGATAAAATACAAGAGCTTCCTTTTCTCCAGGAGGTAAATGCCCGAATGATGGCATAATTCGAATCCCTTTATTAATAAGTTCTAAAATTTCTTCATCCGTGTATTTATCAGAAACCGATTTTAATCCTGGATAAGTTCCTGTTGGGTCACCCTGGAGCCGTGTACCGTGACAATTAGCACAATTAACCTTATAGGACAGTTCTCCCTTCCCCAAATTTTCCTTTTTGTCCTGGTTGATTTCAACCATTGTCAGTATCCAGGGCATGATATTGCTATTAACATAAAGAACTGAACTATTCGGATCGACAGCTGCGCCACCCCATTCACCTCCTCCGTCGAATCCGGGGAAAATAATTGTTCCCTGTGTACTTGGCGGGATAAAAGGAGTACCCGATCGCGTCCGTGAAAAAATTCGTGATACATATTCATGCGACCTTTTGCTGATATCAGTAATTTGATTTTCCGTAAATACCTGAGGGGTAAAAGGTGGAGGAAGCAAGGGGAAAGGTTGAGTGGGCCATGCTTCTTCATCTTGTAAATCAGAGGCAGGTACAGGTCTTTCCTCAATCGGGAACAAGGGGTCTCCGTTTTCTCTGTTAAAAAGGAATACCAGACCCGATTTGGTGATTTGAGCCAGGGCATCAATTTTTTTCCCATTGTGGGTCACTTGTAGCAGGTTGGGAGGGGCAGGTAAATCTCTGTCCCATATATCGTGATGCACGGTTTGATAATGCCAGATCCTTTTCCCGTTCTGAGCATTAAGAGCAAGTATGCAATTCGCAAACAGGTTACTTCCTTTCCTGTTTCCTCCCCAAAAATCAAAAGAAGCTGAACCTGTGGGAATATATACAATACCCCGGTCTTCGTCCAGGCTCATACCTGCCCATGAATTCACTCCTCCTGCAGTTTTAAATGCATCTGGTGGCCAGGTTTCATAACCAAACTCACCCGGTTCAGGAATTGTATTAAATACCCACTCGAGTTTTCCTGTCTTTATATTAAAAGCTCTAATAAATCCCGGTGCCGCATCCATATTTTCGGATACCCTGGAACCGACTATCAACAGATCATGATAAACTATACCGGGAGAAGTTGCAACAACATAAAGCATTTCAGCTTTATCTCCTAAACCCTCTTTTAAGGAAACTTCTCCTGAATTGCCAAAGGTTTTAATCAATTCACCTGTTTCAGCATTCAGGGCAAACAACCCGGAACCTGAAGTGAATAGGATCCTTTTGTCATTTCCGTCTTGCCAGTAAGTAAGGCCACGGTTGACATTTTTTGCATATTTTTCTGAAGGATAAGGATCGAACTCCCACAAGAGCATACCAGTAGAAGCTTCAAGTGCAAAAACTTTAATTCTTGGTGAAGTGCCATATAAAATACCTTCAACTATTATTGGGTTACATTGGATCTGGGTGCGGTTATCCGAAACGTTGTCACCTGTGTGATATTCCCAGGCAAGCGCTAATTGACTAATATTTTTTTTGTTTATTTCTGTCAGGTTAGAATAATGA
Organism: uncultured Chitinophaga sp.; assembly: GCA_964349045.1. Taxonomy (GTDB): domain Bacteria; phylum Bacteroidota; class Bacteroidia; order Bacteroidales; genus JACJXF01. The sequence continues at coordinate 13,653 of CAYGFI010000022.1, read as the reverse complement.
CTGTCTGATTTATCACCATAGCAAACAGCCCAATCTCTTCCTGCGCCTGAATATTTGTCGTTCTTATAAAGATTACATCCTATCAATAAAAATATCAATAAGCAAAATGATACAACCGAAAAAACTTTTGATTTTTTTATTTTCTGCCTCATACGTTTTTCTATATACTTTTTGAATTTTAGAAGCTGACAGATTTCACCAGGAAATATTATTCCTCAATAATTCAACAATTCCCGGATTAGTGTCATAACTATAATTTTACTGCCCGGAGTTTGATACGGTTTATTCAATTAGCATAATCCGTAAAATTCTTTTTTAATATCCGGAGAAGATTTTCTCCAAAAACGATATGCCCCTTTTCGGTAGGGTGCACTCCATCTTCAAAAAAGGACGGATCGTCGGGCATTAGCTTTTTATAATTTATGACCCTCACAGAAGGATAATTCTTCGCAATACTCCTCAACTCTTTCCGGTAATTCATTAAGCTGATCCCTTCTTTGTTACTGGCAAGTTTTTTCCCGTCTTTTGCAACAGGTACATACCTGCGAATAGGTTCAAGCATAAAAATGGGAGTTGAGGGATAAAGTAATGTAATTTTATCCAGGAACTTGCTCGCATTTTCAACTGGTCTTGCACCATTCCAGTCATTGGTACCATAAGCCAGGGTAATGAGTACCGGTTTTTCAATATAGGCGAAGGGTACACTTTCAGCATCGAATACATGACCTCCTACTCCTGCTTCATGCAGGTCGAGGTCAAGTCCGCGTGCAACTATGTCGGCATATCCCATATAGCGCCCACCCTGCTGGGTAATGGAATTACCCATGGCAAGATAGATTCCCCTTCTTTTCAATGGTTTTAAAGTTGAATTCTTCTCAATTTGAAGTTTCCGGATACTGCCTTTTGAGTAGGCAGGGAAACAAATTTCAATTGTCTTTTCGCCTTTTCCGGGTAACTCGAGGATCTGCTCAAAGTCACCGGCTACTCCCCCGGAAGGTAATTCAAACAGCAAGGAATCGTTGCAGAGTATAATAAAAGGTTCTGTTTGGGGAGAGTTCTCTAAAACTTTAGCATCAATAACCAATAGCCTGGTATCAGACCGGAATCTTAACCTTACCCCACTGGTTGCTTCTGCCCGTACATAGCGGGATATTGTCTTAAATACTTCCAATGCTTCAGAGGGAAAACGTTGAAAGTAATAGTAACCATCCATAGATTGAATACTATTAAAACCTGTCGCAATAGTTTTAAAATCAGCCATTGTTAATTCCTTAAGCTGGTCATTCTGACTGTACTTAGAATTGTAGATGGCACCAGAACCTTGTCCTGAAATTTCTAAAACAGATAATATCAATAAATTGAGGGTGAAAATATAATTAGCAATATGTCTCATAAACAGTGTATTTCAAATTGTTTTATAAATTGCTTTTTTGTTCCTGCTCGGCCAGTTCTGCCCAGAAAGTAGCAGCGGTAGCCCAACCGGCGGGCCAGAAGTTACCCCTTGCGTCACCAAATACATGAGAGGAAAGACCAAGGGAACGATCAGGCATCCATGTGAGAGTACGTCCATCTGGCAATTGATACCGGGTAAGCGTGGCAGCAGCCGCGTGGGCCTTTTCCAGCCATGATGGATCGAGGGTGAGACGGTGCATGGCTAGCAGGGCGCGGCCCCAGTTCGCAGTGTGAAAATCCATCGGCAACCAGCATCCTCCCGGTGAATTAAAACTCGAAGGATTCCCCTGCTCGGCGCAGGACGGTACCCATGGATCGAATGGAAGGAGCGGATCTGGCCCATAAAACACAAAGTGGTTATCATTCCAATCCATTTGTTCGTCCATTAGTTTGGCAGCCTCAGGCAGAGAGGACGAGTGTGCAGACACATGTCGGACGAAGTGAAACAGGTCCCAGTTAGAGAGGCCGACGTAGGGATTGACCTCGGCAGCTCCGGCTATATTATCCTCATAATTCACTACCCATCCAAAGGTCCGTAACGGATTCCTTATCATCCAGTCCATTGCTCTGACTGAACAATCAGACCAGCGCTGGTCGGGGCGATGAGTTTCAAGTCGGGAGAAGAAAGAAATTACCGCTGCGACTGATGTTCCATAAGTGGCGATCACTTCTCCTGTCTTTCCATCAACCCGGGCTGGCCAGGAGCCATCGTCGGCCTGAGTCCTTGCCAGAACCTCAGCCATTTCATACGCAGCGTCAAGGAAACGGGTTTCACCCAATATCTCATAAAGCTTTAGCAGCGCCTCTGCGGCATATGCGCATTTGGCAGGCTCAACCAGACGTTTTGTTTTTTCGCGGGTCGCCTCATCCAAACCTCCAATATTAAGTTTTGGTACTCCCTTCCAGTCCGTGCAGCCATGTATCATTCCTTCATAAGCATTTCCTGCAACCAGGCGACCCCGTAGCAAATGCTCACCCACTCCTAAAGCGAACACACGCACGCGTTCATGTTTCATTTCATCCGCATGTAAACGGAGTAGGGCCACACACATGTCCACATAGATCCAGTCGTGGAGAACAGGATAGGAGAGATTGTGCTGACCTGTAGTCCCAACCGTAGCAGAAAATACTACAGGCGGGATGAGCTTTGCCGCAGGATCCTGTGGCAACTGAATTCCGGGGGCTGGCTGAAAAAGTGACAAGGCATCGAATGCCAGCCAGGCTGCTTCAACCGGAGAGCGGACTGGTGTTGCCGATGATTTTGGGGAAAAATCCGGAACTATATAGAAAGGGAACATCCGGCTAAGAGCGATTCTCCTCCCTTCCCTATCAAATCCTTCAATTGAAATGCTCGCCTTTCCGGGCTGGGTTTTCTCCCAGCCTTCGTGCGCCACTGTTGGTGATGCACTTGCTGATGTGACACCCAACACCTTACCGTCCTGCATTAGCAACAAACGGTAGCTCACAACCCCTTTGCATGCTTTCCATTCCACCCGTGGGGGATGTACAAAGCGAATGGCAATTGCAAAATAACCTTCCGGTTCAATACCTTTGAGTTCGCCATAACCGTCCAGGTCAAGTGGATTGAACGGCGGGGATGTGTCGGCAAGCAGACGGTTATTTTCCTTTTCATCCCATACCTTCCCCTGTTTACATAATACCAAGAGAACCAAAGCAGTACCTGATAATGCCAGGAGGATAAATTTTAATATGGGGGTTTTTGTTATCATAAAGTACGATTTGTCATTTTTGTTAATGATAATTTACAGCTCTGGGTTTAAAACTTTTCTGATCATCGTGGGAAGAAATTCCTTTATAGGATCACCTGGTCCGTTACCTGTTCTGATGATTACAATTTCCCTGGAGGGTATAACCACAATAAACTGTCCATGCCCTCCATAGGCATAGTAAAGATCCTCTGGAAGTCCCTCAAAATCTGTTGTCCACCAGAGGAAGCCGTAATCCGGGCTTATTCCTGCCGGTGAAGTTGACAGTGTAATCCATTCCTCAGGAATGACCTGTCGTCCATTCCATTTGCCTTTATCAAGAAATAACTGCCCAAATCGTCCATAATTCTCAGTTGTTGCAAAAATATACCCGTCTCCAAGGAGCATGCCCGTGGCATCTCTTGCCCAGTAAAAACCATCTGTAATTCCAATGGGTTCGAGCAATTTTTCATTCACATATTTCCATAAAGGCATTCCGACCGCCTTTTCCAATACTGCACTCAGAATATCAGGGTCAGCGCTATATTCCCATCTTGTACCCGGGGGATACTTAATAGTTAATGTCTGAAGAAATGCCAGCCAGTCAGCCCTTTCCCTCATGACCGTATAATCCCTGTACCAGTTCCAATCCAGTCCGGATGTCATGGTGGCAAGATGCCAGACTTTTAATTCTGTTACAACATTAATTCCCTCCCCCGATAAAGGCGGTTGAATATAATCCGAAACCCTGTCGTCCAGGCTGATCTTTTTCTCATTTATAGCTATTCCCAGGATAGCACTCATATAACTCTTCGCCATAGAATAGCTGTTTATCAGGTCATACCTGATATAATTGCGGAAATATTTTTCACATACCTTCTGCCCTTTATAAATTACCATGAATGAATAGGTTTGAAAACTATCAACATATTCCAGAGCTTCGGTAAAAGGACAGGAATCAACATTCTGAATTGAATCTATATTCTCCTCTGAATCAATAGCTTTATCCGGAAAACAGTTGCTATACATGGTAAAACTAATTCCCATGCTTATGATCAATGTGGCACAAATTTTACTCCTCATTTTGATTAAAATTCAAATTTACACTCCTGATTGATTAATTAACAATCAGTTTCTCAATATAAACCTGGTTACTATTGCAAATTTCAATAATGTACATCCCTTTCAAAGCATTTATATCCAATTCACATTCCCCAAAGCAGTCATTTTTTAGTATAATAATTTCTCCTTTCATGCTTAGTAGTCTTAAGGAGAAATTACCGGGAACTCTTATATTAAGAAAAGATATGGCCGGGTTGGGATATACCTGTACATTGGACTTTTCTCTTTCAGCTAAACCAGTAGCAGCATCTATACCTTTTCCCTTCACCGTGAATTTGAAATAAGTATTTGTTTTATCATTCGAAGTAGTGGTTATCAGAGCGTTATAGGTTAATTTTAATACCGGTGTAAATCCAATGACCAGGGTGTCTGTATTTCCAGGTCCCACCATAGCAGGTTGCGAAACAACCTTGAATTCTGCCATATCTGGAATCACAGAGTAGATGTATAAATTATCAGGTCCTGAATTACGAATAACTACTTTGCTTATGAGCGTTTCATTTAGATTAACCGAGCCAAAATCTACAACACCCGTGTAATTTTCAAACGGAAGATCCTTATGCTCCACCTTTATCTGCGGGACCAGGTCAAGCCCGAATCCTTCTGCATATAAATTATATTCGTGAAACCTGCCCGAATTATTCTGGATGGTAATTTTCATCGTTTCCCAGCTTGCAGCAATTGGATTATATTTCAAGAAAATGTGCCCCGAATCATACGGTTGTACCTGGTTGTCAAAGTCAACCACTGTCAATGCCTCCGGTTTGTCAACAAGTACCCCGCTGATATTGAGCGGTACGTTCCCATCATTAATCACAGAAAGGACAACAACAGTATCCCTGTCAATCTTTAAGCTGCCCAGGCTGAAAACCCCGGTTCCGGCATTAAGAAGGTTCGTCCCCTGGTAAACCTTCATTCCAGCTGCGAGTCCTTCTCCCTCTATATTAAAGCTAAATGGCAGAACTGCATGGTCTTCATTCCTTATCCATATCCGTGTATGATAGGTAGCTTTGGACACGGGATGAATTAATACGGTAAATTGAGCACTGTCGCCTGGAAGGATTTGATTGAAATCGTAATGCAAGGAAAATGCATTGTCTGAAGAAATTATTGTATCCAGGTAAAATTTTTCTGATGAACTGTTCATAATGGTAAAGACATTGGATATACCCGATGAATCCATTGCAACAGGATCAACGGTTAGGCTACTCCCAATACCTACAGTTTGTACTCCAAAGTAAACTTCCAATTCTGGTACATCACCTTCTGCCAGGGTATATTCTCCCATTTTTCTTCCTACCGGACTTAAGAGTAAAAGTCTGTCATTTTCGGTAATGTTTTTCAAAACCGGGGTTCCATCCTCACTTAGAACCATCCAGCTTGTAAGCGCAGATCGTTTAAGTTTGCTGAGAAATTCACAAGTATAATCACCCGGTGAAAATCCTTTAATTATACTTGCTTCCTGGTTAACATTATAATAATCAGAGGAAACGTTAATATCCTGGGTTACCGGCACCAGAACCAGCATTGCATAAGTTGGAATTGAATCCATACTGACCTTAATCAGTGAACCGCTTCGCTGAGGTACAAGTTTTTGAATTCGTCTTAAAGGCTCATAAATCGCCTCATGTTCAGACCCTCTGAATGTTCCAGGCTTTAAAAAGTCGTCAGCTTTATCCATCACAATTTTGTGGACGGATTTATTGTATTGGACGGGTTCAACCAGAAATATTCCAAAATCCTTCCCCGAAAAAAAATATTCGGGTGCAATATTCACAGTTAGTGACTGATTTTCCGGGCTTTCCTTCCAGTCAACCAAATGAATTACAACGGGAGCTGAACTATCATGAGGTACTGCCCTCACAAAGGCAAAAGCACGGTCATTTTCAGAAATATAAACTGGTTTCCCTCCACTGTATCTTGGATCAGAATAACCCGGCATGTAATCAAATGCTGTCTCATATCCGTCCAACAGTCCTGAGTTAGCACGAATAAAACCAAAAAGATCAGCATATTCTTCAGGTTTACCGAAATATCTTCTTTCTTCAATTGGTGGGTGCATCCAGGAATCCCAGGGAACAATGCAATTCCCGCCTATACCATACGAAAGTCCAATCATACTTCGGTTTCTCCATAAAAGTGTAGGATCTTCAATAACCAGGCCTTTAACCGAAAGGTTATATACCTGCATTTTATTTACTCCTTCGGCAGATATCCTTTCATCGGTAAAGTATTTATCAGGTCCATACCCCCACCTGGGATCGCACTCGCCAATCATAAAATTAAATTGGCTTGTTACAGAATCAAATAGATGGTTCGAAGAATTATTGCAAGAAAAGCCAATGTCTTTTCCAGTATATTTAGGTGCCTCCTTCTGAACCCATTTCCAGAATTCAGAAACAGATTTTCCCCGGAATGTTTCTGTACCGGCAACCATTCCCCATTCTTTTGCTTTTTCCTTGCAATACTTACAAAAACAAACAGTATCAATATCGGTATAGGAATGCGGATCATCCACTTGTATAGAAAAATCAATATTCATCTCCACAACAGTAATTAAATGATTTATAAATGCCTGTCGTCCCATTGGTTTATTTGGACAAAACGGAATAGTGAGGGTTCCGTCTGAAGTTTCTGCCCTAGAGTCGTATGCTTTACCCCCTCCCCTTGGGAGATCAGGTACATTTGGATTCAGGGAGGGGGAAATTCTAAATCCGTTTCCCATGATATCATTCCTTATCCAATCATCAATACGTGGATAGTTATATGAAGCAGATTGGGTAATATAAACCCATCTGAAATTTGTACCATGGAAGAATTTTGCAGCGGGTAGTGCCTCCGGGCCAGTCATTATAGTTAAAGTTCTTGGCCAGCGTGAAGTAAGGTTAACATCGCTGTATGCCGGTGCTCCTGTAGGAAGTATCCTTACTTTTGCGACCTTATGAACCTGGAATTGGCTTGGAGAAACCGGAGCATTACACTGAATCCGGAAAATTTTCACGGTTATTCCATCCCTTGCTATTGCTTTTATGTGATCACCAGTCTGAATACTGCCAGATTTTATATTTCCCTCCTGATCCGTTATTACTACAGTTACTCCTGAAGGAAATAATAAAACATTATCAAGCAATGAATTAGAATCCGTTCCGGAGGAAATATTGGTAATGCTGTCCTCCCAAATGGAATAAACCAAAGATTCAAGGTGAATCAAAGTCTCAGGGTTATCTTTAACTTTTATTATATAAGTCTTACTATTTCCAGCTTCAGCAAAAACTTTTAAAAAATATTCAGAAAATATTTCTTTCTCATTAACTGGGTTGCCAATAATATCAATTAAAACAATTGCTCCTTTTTCTGGGCCTTTTATATTTATTTTAATGCTATCAGCGCTGGTTTCATGGTCAAGGTAAATTGTATCCTCTATTATTGAATAAATATCAGATGATATGGTTACGGTGGAGTCAAGCCAAGGATTTGGTGCATCGATGTAGTGTTTTCCGATCTCGGTATAAACTACATTATAAACATGCCATTGAGAGTTATCAGTATCAGTGCCCCGAGAGATGTCCCATGAAGTTTCGCCTTGAATTACATTACTCTTTCTGATAAGTGTATGTTTATCCAGAGCCCCGTCAACTCCGGCAACAACACTATTCCTTGGATCGCCATTAATTACATCAATTACCTGATCATTTTTCAGAAGTTCAATTTTTGCATTGCTACTCAGGTACCAGATACTTCCGGAAGCAGGCCATGATGTATCTGCAACGGCCAGGACCTCTGCTGCCGGCGGGAAACCAACATCGTTCCGGCACCCAACCCATGTATCGAAAGGTAATAATAATCCTCCCGGAAAGTCAAACCTGAATGTTCCGTTTCGGACAATGGAAAATTGATTTAACTGGACGGTATCCGGTGTGGGATTAAAGATCTCAAGAACATTGGTATACCCATTTGCAATATATTCTGAAAAGAATAAGGATCTTTCATTTTGAGCTTCAACCCGCAATCCGACAAGCAAAAAAAATAAATAAAACAGGGGCTTCTTCATCATTATCAAATATCCATAAAAATTAATTCCAATTATAATCCCAATATCCCCTGAATACTTTAAGAGGATCATATCCGGTTGAATCAACATTTACCTTTTCCCATTCCCAGAAATCCTTAAATAAAACGTTTGGATCAGGGATGTTACGATTCTTCCAGTATACTTTGTCATACTCAATAATTTCATTATAAGATCTTTTCCAGTCATCGTAAACCGAACCAAACCATTTATCATACAATTTACCAAGTGAATCAGCAATTTCTGGATATATGCCTGACACATCCTTTTTTTCGGAAGGATCAACCTCTAAATTAAAAAGTAAAGGTGAAAGTGTAACAAGATTCTTATACCCCGGAATTTCGTAATCTATAGGCATTTCCCAGTGCTCCTGGATTTTGCCTTTTTCAAGTGGGAGGCCATCTCTAATATTATCTTTTAGCATTGACTCAGGAACTCCCGGCCAATATAGTTTCCATTTTCCCCATTTAATTGTTGCATCACTATGAGCAACTGGGGTATACCTGGTTTTTTGAAAATATAGCATCCTTTCGGAAGAATTTATAATTTTTTCCTGAAGAAAGACCGACATCAGGTTTTCTCCATCAAGAGGGCGGGAATTTTCCGGAGCTATTCCACCGGTCAGACTGAACAGGGTTGGCAGCCAATCAATTCCGGAAACCGGGGTGTCAAGTGTAATGCCAGGTTTAATTTTCCCAGGCCACACAACAATTCCGGGTACTTTAATGCCTTCTTCCAGAACATCACCTTTGTTGCCTGATAAACCAGCCTTATAACGGTTAGAACTTCCAAGGACATAACCTCCGTTATCACTGGTAAAAATTATAATGGTCCTGCGAGTTATGTCAAGTTCTTCCAACTTATTAAGAACCCAACCCAGACCGGTGTCCATCGCTTCTATCATTGCATATAAGGTTGCAACATCCTCACTATAGGACCCATCATTTTTAGTTTTGTATTTCTCCACCAATGAATCAGGAGCAATATAGGGCAAATGCGGAGCAAGATGGGAAATAAACAGAAAAAAGGGCTTGTTTTTATTAATTTCAAGAAAACTGGTAGCTTCCTTGTTAATCACATCTGTAAGGTAGCGGCCATTGTGCTTTTCATTTACCCCATTGCGCATGAGGTTCCAGTTATAATAATCAACCCAGCCATTTGGAAAACCATAGAAAAGATCAAAACCCCGGTTAAATGGCAGATATTCATTATTATAACAACCCGTATGCCATTTCCCTATCAGGCCCGTTACGTAACCTGCATTTCCGAAATAATCCCCCATAGTCTTTTCTGAAAGAGCAATCCTGTCAATTCCCCTGTTGGATGAAACATCAACATCTCCTGTTCTATGATTGTACCTCCCGGTAAGTATTGCCCCTCTTGATGGTGCACACAATGGTGATGCAGCATAGCAATTTGTAAGCCTGATACCCTGGCTTGCAAGACGGTCTATAACCGGAGTTTCAATATAAGGATTATTATAACACGCAAGATCTCCAAATCCCAGGTCATCAGCAAGAATAAAAATTACATTTGGTTTTTCAAAATCAGGTTTACTATCACAACTCCCTGACAAAAATGCCATTGCAGGAATTACCAGGGTTAATGTAATTGATCTCATTTTAACAATTTTTCCGGTTTCTTGTCAGATTTATCATTTCCAGCTATAATCCCAATACCCCCGGAAAACTTCCAGTGGATCAGCAGTTAATGAATCAGCTTTAACTCTATTCCAAAACCAGAAATTCTTAAATAATATGCGGGCATCCGGAATGGTGCGGTCTTTCCAGTATGCTTTATCATGCTCAATTATTTCATTAAAAGAAACTTTCCAATCTGCATGAACTGAACCAAACCATCGATCGTACAGGATACTTAGAGAATCAACTATGTCAGGATAACTGGCCGATAAATCCTTTTTTTCATATGGATCTTCTTCCAGATTAAAAAGCTTTGGCGGCAAAGTAACAATATACTCGTATCCGTTTAATTCATAATCAATTGGCATTTCCCAATGCTTCTCAGTCGTACCTTTTACTACGGAAGGATTATCGCGGTTGTTATCTTTTTTCATTGTTTCGGGTACTCCTGGCCAATAGAGTTTCCATTTGCCCCACTTGATGGTTGCATCACTATGCTGAACTGATGTATAGCGGTTTAACTGGAAATAGAGTATTCTTTCAGTTGGGGTGACAATTTTCTCCTGCAGGAAAACCGGCATGAGGTTTTCGCCATCAAATGGTTTGGCATTTTCAGGTGCTTTGCCTCCTGTGAGACTAAAAAGAGTGGGTAGCCAATCGATCCCGGATAAAGGTGTATCTATGGTGATTCCGGCTTTAATTTTCCCTGGCCACACTACAATACCCGGAACTTTTATTCCCTCTTCCAACACGTTACTCTTACAACCTGATAAACCTGCTTTAAACCTGTCGTAACTACCCATAATCCAGGCTCCATTATCACTGGTTAATACGATAATGGTTTTGCGTGTCAGGTTCACTTCTTCCAGTTTGTCAATAACCCATCCCAGACCGGTATCCATTGCCTCTATCATAGCATAAATCCTGGCAACATCGTCAGAATAGGTTCCGTCATTTTTGGATTTATATTTTTGTATCAATGAATCAGGAGCCAGCAAAGGAGAATGAGGTGCATGATGCGCCATAAATAAAAAGAATGGACGGTTTTTGTTCTTTTCAATAAAGCTGATAGCTTCCCGGTTAATTACATCTGTCAGGTAGCGGCCATCATGCTTTTCGTAGATGCCGTTACGCATGAGGTTCCAGTTATAATAATCCTGTACTCCATTTGGAAACCCATAAAAAAAGTCAAATCCCCTGTTAAAAGGCAAATATTCATCATTATAAATCCCACAATGCCACTTTCCAATAAGACCGGTAACATATCCGGCATTACGGAAATAATCACCCATTGTTTTCTCAGAAAGATTAATACGGTCAATGCCCCTGTTGGAGGAAACATCAATGGCTCCTGTCCTGTGATTGTACCTCCCGGTAAGGGTTGCAGCTCTTGATGGTGCGCATATTGCTGATCCCGCATAGCAATTTGTCAGTCTGATGCCCTGGCTGGCAAGCTTGTCGATAACCGGGGTTTCAATGTATGGATTGTCATAACAGGCCAGATCTCCAAAACCCAGGTCATCTGCCAGTATGAAGATTACATTTGGCTTTTCAGGATCAGAATTTTTAACACAACTGCCTGATAATACTGCAATCGCAGGAATGATCAGGGATAAAGCTGATGGTCTCATATAAGTATTTATTTTAATTCTTTACCGGATTTTTCACCATATCTACTTTGTACACTTTTTTGCCAGGATTGAACTAATTTATTCTTGCATCGGGTTATTTATTTGGACACGAATTCACAAAAATTTTAATTTCCTGCCGTTAATATCCAATTCTATAATTTCCAACGACCTCAGAAGTTAATAAGTACCGGTTGTAAATTCTTAATTGTTTTAAATCTCCGGAAAGGTTAGTTGCTAAACGTGCTTGTTTAGCGCCATTTATATCTTTAAAATCCCGGTCAAACCGCTCAAATCCATAATCCCGTACAGCTCCGCCATCACAAAAATTCCCGTTTACAACAAAGCTGATAATCTTCGGCCCTCCATCAACAATAACAGCAACATGCTGCCATTCTCCTGCAACCAGTGTCCCCGGATGTGTTCCGGGATCAGAATCCCATATCATTTCATGTTCCCCGTCATTCATAATCAGTTTTATCGTTGAACGCCCCGTTGTTTCCAGGGCAATCCCTTTCCCCTTCTCATCACGGGCATCTAAGATAACCTGTCCTGCGCTTAAATGATTTAATTTTATCCAGAAATCAATTGTAATCCCCCCATTTGTTAAAGCCGGTAGTTCGGGCATGATCGTTACACTTCCCTGGCTTAGTTCCTTTTCATTTAGTTTTAATACCAGGCCATTTTTTGCTTCTTCCTTTATGTCGAACTGATCCCATAAAGAAGTTAGAAATTTGCGATCTATCTTATGTATTCTTGCCCTGGTCTTTTGGGTCTCCGTTACATAAAGATCCCCTTTTTCTTCCACAAAATCAGGATAACTTATGCCTGAAGCCATTCCTTTATTATTAATCAGATTTTCATCAAACAGGAATATTTCAGGTTCTGACCAATAAATGGATCCATTCTTTTCAATTCCACCTGATATCCATACCGGATTCCTTCCCGGGTAATAACTTCTCGCTGTACTATGTGATGATTCACCGCTATGATTATTGAACCACAACAAATATTTACCGTTACTTAGCTTCCAGACAGGGCAATCGGCGCGGTTATGCTTTATCCGTTCACCCCCCGGCGAATAGGTTCCATATGCGGTCGGAGTCCATTTTAGTCCTTCGTTATTACTGTATGCATGACACAAATAGCCATCAATGGTTCTGTAAGTGCAATACAACGATCCATCACTCATCGGGACCAGGTTAGTTTCATCGGATACAGGACCTTTTGGCGCACGTAAACCTTCATCGCCTTCAGGCAAAGTTTCCCAATGAATTTTATTTGGATCACTCTCGGTCAGAATATTGTCACTTTTAATAAAAAATCCCTGGGAAGTAACCATACCACCAGGATTACCCCAGGTACCTATTTTACAGAACCCAAAATAGACTGAATTTTTCTGAATAACTGGTTTCCCTACTGCCCAGAACAAGATTACCTCACCTCTGAAATTATTCTCCCTGTCAATACGTGTTTTTCTTATAGGGATATCAAATCTATCAGACCAGGTGAGTCCATTATCATCTGAAAATCTGAACTTATATTTCCCCAGCGTATCCACTCTTTTCCTGAATACTTCAGAATTACAATTGGGTACCTCTCGGATATTATCTTCATTATAAGTATAAAAAATATATATACGCCCCGATGGAAGTATTAACGGCATAACCCAGGAAGCCTCAGGTCCGTCAGCAGGTTCAATCGATTCCATGGGTGACCAGGTTTTTCCATAATCTCTGCTGAATGACGATACAATATGTTGACCTGCATCGCCTTCAATTCCCCCGCCTGTTGTAGTAAAGCAGAGCCATTTGCCATCCTTTGTTTTAATTATATAAGGCTGGTCGCAATATCCACCTACCGTGGGTATTTCACCCACTGCATTTGCCAGGTTCCTCCAATCGGCAGATTGGGCTTTTAGTGTTGCCTTTCCGGATGAAAAAAGAAAGAAAGCATAAAGAATTAAAATAAGTTTCATTTTTACCATTTTAGTTGGATCTGATTAAACCTGGAATTGTCCATCATAAATATCTTAC
>CAYGFI010000021.1:0-42726 GCA_964349045.1 uncultured Chitinophaga sp. | reverse complement strand
TATTAGCAGATTATAATATTAAAATTAATTTTGCTAATCTAAAGGTCGTCACGTCATCACGTCATCACGTCATCACGCATAACTTGTTAAAAAACCAGGACCGCTACGTTTTGGTACAGTATTTGTTTTAAATTATCAAAGCATTAAAACAATTCAATAAAAATGCCGGGAGGATTTATTATGAAAACAACAATTAAAATATCAATCATGGCAATGTTTCTCCTTGCATCGGGATCAAGTGGATCCTTCGCCTTTTCACAGGAGTATGATGATGTCTATTATAATCCCAGTAAAAAGAATGCAGAACAATCCACCGGAACCGGGCAGGTAAAAACAACTGAATCGCCTGTTGGGAATGAAAGCTTGTTGCCTCAATCTTCTGTTGAAACAATTGCAAAACCACAGGAAACTGATGGGATGACTGAATATGAGCGTTATGCTTTAGAAAAGGAAAAAGAATTTCTGGGTGAAGGTAACGCACCAACTGCAGTAGGCAATATCAACGACGAAGCAGCGAGAGATACTTTATACCCCGAAGATACTCTGGAAACAGATGCTCCTGATTATAGTTATTATGAAGAAGGTGAAGATGGCCGAACAATAATCAACAACTATTATCTGGATGAAACAGATGATTACGACTTTTATTATTCCTCACGATTCAGGAGATTTCACAGTCCATACTTCGGATATAACTATTACGATCCCTGGTTCAGCGATATGTACTATTACACCTACGATCCATTTTACTGGGGAACCAGTATATATTTCGGTTCATCCTGGGGAGGTTTTGGATACTACGATTATTATTATCCCTCTTATTATAGCAGCCGATATTATTACGGATATTACTCACCTTATGCATTCGGCTGGGGATATAGCCCATATTATTATGGCTCTTATTATTCAGGATACCACCACGGCTTCTATGATGGTTACTGGGGAGGATCCTATTACAATGACTATGGTCGTAACAGCTATTATGGACATCGCTCATCCCGTTCTGCCATGTCACCTTACGGATCAACAGCAAGCTATGCAGGTACTTCAGCAAGGAAAAATTACAGCTCAAATGATCCCCGCTACAGATCATCAGGTACTTCTTCCGATGTAACCCGAAAGGCATATAGCAGCGACAGCCGGACAAGCACAAATGCAGTGCGCCCTTCAACCGAAAGTGTAAGCAGGGGAACGACTCAGGGAACTCCGCGTACTTCCAGCGGAACAGTAAAATCTACCGAAAACAGGTCAACTACCACCCGGGAAAGTTCGACCGGTACCTATACACGTCCTTCCAGCCGTGATTATACGCCAAGTTATTCCAAACCAAGGACATCAACAACTCCGGCATATAACCGCCCTCCTGCAACCAACAGCGGAAACACGTACAAAAGTACCAGTCCGGGTAATACAGGAACCGGCAGGACAAGCAACACCTATACAAGACCGGCTGCAACGAGTAAAAGTACTCCTTCCACCAGCTCAGGGTCTTCTTACAGCCGGCCATCGGGCAGCAGCAGCTCCACCTATAGTAGCCCTTCACGCTCATCAGGAAGCAGCTCCACCTATAGCAGCCCTTCACGCTCATCAGGAAGCAGCTCAACTTATAGCGCTCCATCACGCTCATCAGGTAGTAGTCCAAGTTACAGCAGCGGCTCAAGCAACTCCAGATCTTCCGGAAGCAGTTACAGCAGTGGTTCCAGCAGTTCAGGGAGTTCCAGATCAACTTCTTCCTCTTCAGGAAGCAGCAGTTCAGGATCTTCCCGGTCATCTTCCTCTTCGTCGGGCAGAAGATAATGAAACAATACCCCGAACAGACGAGTCGGAACATTTAGAATTAACAAGTACACGAATTATGACTTTAAGTTAAATCCCTGTTTCTTATTACATTCTGATAAATCATGTTTTGTGAAACGGGTGATTTGTAAATCTAAAATGTAAATATTCTGATCATGAAAAACATTATAATAATATTGACTGTTGCATTTATTTCTTCATCTTTTGTAAGCGCCCAGAATGAAGAAGATGCACTGCGCTACTCCAGGCAATTCATTACAGGAACCGCACGATCGGTTGGCATGGGTGGCGCTATGGGGGCCATCGGAGGAGACTTCACTTCTTTGAGCATTAACCCTGCAGGGATAGGCGTTTACCGAAAAAGCGAGTTTACCATCTCCCCTTCCCTGAACTGGAATTCCACTCAGTCTGATTTCCTGGGGAATAAAATTGATCAGACCCGCTATGGTATGAGAATTGGAAATATCGGGTATGTGATTACAAACAATACAGATAAAGAACAAGGTATCGTGAGTACAAGTTTCGGTTTTGGATATAACCAGCTGAATAATTTTAATCAGAATATTCTCATGTCCGGGACTAATACATCCAGCTCTCTTCTTGATAATTTTACCCAAATTTATAACGATCCTTTAATGGATAGATCAGACTTTTATGAAAGGCTGGCTTATGATGTGGACATAGTTGCATTGGATACTGCAACAGGTGATTATTTTAATGATTTTCAGAGGGGTAATTACGGCCAGCTTCAGCAAAGACGAGTAAGTGCATCAGGGTCACTCGGAGAGTATGCATTTTCCATGGGAGCAAATTACAGTCATAAAATTTATTTTGGTGCAACCTTCGGGCTTCAGAGAGTACGATATGAAAAAAGTATAGAGCATACGGAAACCGATCAGGGAAACAGGGCTGAATATACAGAAAAGTTTGTCTTCCATGAGGACCTGATTACACGCGGTTATGGATTTAACCTGAAGATAGGTATTATAGCAAGACCTATTGAGTTCGTGCGTTTAGGAGCTGCGTTTCATGTACCGACTTTTTATTTTCTTAACGACCGTTTTTCAACTGATTTAATGGCCCGGTATGATCCGGACCTGAATATCTCCCCGAAAACAGCAAAATCACCATTGGGTGAATATGATTACCGGTTAAAAACACCTTCGAAATTTGTTGGCAGCGCTGCAGTGACCATTGGTAAATATGGACTCGTGAGTGTTGATTACGAAAGAATCAATTATTCCACTGCCAACCTGGAAGGATCAGATTATGGATTTATATTGGAAAATAATGCCATTAACGACAATTTCCAAAGCACAAACAATCTCAGGATGGGCGCAGAGCTCAGATTAGGCAAAGGGTATCTGAGAGGAGGTTATGCAATTTACGGTAGTCCGTTAAAATTTGTCAATCCGGAAGCAGATTCAAAATATTCTGTACTTTCGGGTGGGGTAGGATTCCGTAACAGCGATTTCTTTATGGATCTGGCTTACGCCAATGGGTTGTCGAGTGAACCTTACTACATGTATTTTCATGAAATGACAACCAGTTCGATAAATAAATCGATTCTTAATAATGTAATTATGACGGTGGGATTCAGGTTTTAAGGAATCGGGTTGACAATTTCGTATTAAGATTTTATAGTTTATTAATAAAAACCCGCTACTTAAAGTTTTATTTTAAATCCACCGTTTACCACAAATCCGTCCACTGGTGCATAAATGTCCCTGAATACCGGGTTAGTAATTGAACCTGTATAAATAGTGTCAAACCTTGTCTGACGTGTATTCAGGAAGTTTTCAAAATTTATGAAAATTGAAAAGTGTTCCCATAATTTTTCAATCATCAGACCACAAATCCAATATTCTTTTCCATTGGCTCCGTCATTTAATTTTTGTTTACTAAAATAATATGCTTCCAAACCGATTTTTAATTTGTCTTCAACCTCATACATCAAAACGTTATTCAGTCGGTTTTTAGCAACCAGAGGAAATGTCGTTTCTATTCCGTTGTAATGTTGCCTGACATCTGCTAATGTGTAGCCGATGAAAAGTTTGAAATCTCTATAAGTCAGTTTGATATTTGTTTCAATTCCTTTGGTGTCTAAGAAACCTTTGGGCTGTTGAAAATCGTATAAGCCAGCCATTGCCGGAACAAGAACTAAGGGATTTTTTACCTGCGTATAAAACAGTAAAGTATTTATACTAAAAAACATTTTATCCGAAAGCGATGTTTTATAATTGATGTCAAAATTTCCACCAATAGATTGCTCGGCTTTGGTTTTTGAAACATCAATTGGTAATACATTTCTAAACTGTACGCGTTCAGCATCTTCTGTAAAAACAGTCGGCGTCTTGTAACCTAATCCCCCGCCAAGACGCGTGGATAGTTTTGGATTAATTTTGAAAAGTGCGGAAATTCTCGGTAAGGCGAAAAAACCGTATTCAATTTGATAGTCGCCACGCAAGCCTGTTTCAAGTATAAATTTTTCAGTTGCGTTCCATGTGTTTTGAACAAATGCACCCATGGTTGTGTGATTATAATCAACTACTTTTGATGTGTCTGATATATTTTGATCGAATTTGTCTGTCCAAAGATTGAAGCCAGTTATCCATTCTGATTTTGCTCCTTTTTGATTGCAGGTCACTTCGCTGAAGGAAGAAAATTGAATGCCTGAAAATTTGTAAACCGGAATTTCAATGGTTCTGTCATAATAACTCATGCTGTTTTTATATGACAGTTTTGATTTGTCGTTTATTTTATGGTCAAGTCCCAATTGCGTGCTAAAACGATTTGTTTTATTCCTTTCAAAATAAGAATGTATGCTGTCGCCTTTATTTTCAATATACCTGATGTCACCACCCATACGGTCTTCAACGGCGCTGTTAACCCCAATATTAAGCGTTGTTTTATCATTGAAATAAACAAACAATTTCGGATTTACAGTATATCTTATGTATTTCGGAATTGCTGTAAAGCCTGTTTTTGCAGGGTCATAAGGTTTTCCTGAATTACCGGAAACAAAAATGGTTATGCCGGCCTTTTTGAATTTATGCGAATAAAATCCACTTGCGTCAATGCCTAATGCAGATGTTCCATTAAGCATTAAACTCAATTCTCTGTTTTCTTTTGGCGTTTTTGAAACAAGATTTACTAATCCCGCAATAGCGCCACCACCATAAAGAGTTGATGAAGCGCCTTTAATAACTTCTACCTGCTTTAAGTCAAGAGGGACAATTTGTAATAAACTTAATCCGCCCGAAAAGCCCGAATACAAGGGGAACCCGTCTCGCAAAATCTGAGTGTATTTTCCATCAAGCCCCTGGATGCGGATACTTGAATTATAGGATGTAGCAGATGTTTGCTGTGTTTGTATGCCTGTGCTTTCGTTCAACATCATACGAATATCGCCGGGTTTCATATTTCCTTTTTCCTCCAATTCTTCTCCCGAAATGGCTTCTATTCTTGTCGGAATGTTGTCAATGGTTCTGCTGGAACGGGTGGAAGAAATTACAACTTCTTCCAGTTCTTCACCTTCGTCAACAGAAAGCAGAATTTCTAAAGTTTCAGTCTTTGTCAAAGGGAAATTAAATGTGACGGCTTTTTCCTGATAACCTATGTAATTAAATATGATAATTTGTTTTCCATCAGGAATGTTTTTGATTTCAATTAAACCGTTGTGGTCTGAACTTGCACCGATGGTTGTTCCTTGCAAAAATGCTGTTGCACCGATAAGCGCTTCCTTGCTGTCGCTGTCTTTGATAATTGCATTAAATGTGTTTTGTCCGAAAGTCAACGATGTATATAGGATTGCCAATAAAGGCAAGATGAAATTTTTCATTTGTCTAATGATTTAAGTTAATTATGTAAATAATAGAATTATGGCGGCGCTTCGCACCGCTAACAGAAAGTGGTGATGCCACTTATTTTATAATTAACTTATTTTGGGAGGTTGCCAGATTTTAGCAAAAAAGTCGTCTGCAAATTGAGATTTGCAAACAGTAACAAATTTGTCTTTAATGAAAGGAACTTCCTTGATATCAAACCTCGACCTTGTAAAAACAAAACCCGAACAAGTTCCGCAGGTAAAAAAAGGTGAACAAGCATTGCAGTCGCTGTCTTTATGGTCTTGTGAATGATTGTCTGAGTGCTCTGTTTTTATTTCGTCATTGCAATTGTCGTCCGAACAGCAAGCCACTGTCGAGAGGCAAAAAACATATAATGATAATATGAAACAAAATATTTTCATTGGTGCAAATATAGTAAATGTTTGTCTGTGGGTGGAAAAATTTTAGCTCTTTTGAATGCGAAGCGGTCGCCTGTGGTTAAGGCAGGAAGAGCCTTCCTGAAAGTCCGATTCAAATACAGGTTCAATAAACAGTTTTACTCCTCTCTGCATAAGTTGTTTCCACAGGAAATACGATTTATCCGGGAACTGTATCGGACCAATTGGGTGGTATATGCCCAAGAACCCATTGCCGAACTGCTTTTTACCGGAAAATAACACCCCGGATTCTCTCCTGAAACCCATTCGATTTATTGAATTCACATAAGTATAACGACTCACAGACGGCCTGTGTAGAGAGGATTTTCCGGTTTTCTACGGGGCAGACTGTGCAACACGGCTTCATAGCCTGTCCTGCAAAGCGGGATTGGGTCTCCCCGCCTTTGGGCGGGGTAGGTAGTTACTCGACCACACGAAGCCTTTTACCACACGTTTTTACTCATCTTATTCATAATGAAACCTGCACTTGGCAATTAGTATTTCATCATCTGTCACTTGGTAAATCAACCGATGTTCACCATCAATTCTGCGTGACCAAAAACCTTTATATTTAAATTTTAAAGGCTCAGGTTTACCAAGTTCGGAAAAAGGAGTACGAGAAATGTCTTTTAACAAGGTATTAATCTTCACGATAATCTTTTTATCGGTCTTTTGCCAATATAAATAATCTTCCCAGGATTCGTCAACAAATGAATATTTCATGGTTCAATAAGATCTTTTTGAAATGAATTACCCTTTTTAAATTTTTCAATGGCTGAATCCAATCTTTTTTCATTTGTTTTGGATGATAATTCATGATGAGTCGCACTAAGTGAATTATATTCATCTAATGACATTATAACTACACCAGTGTCATTCCCTCTGTTAATTATAAGAGTATCAAAATTTTCAGTAACCCGATCAAGATATTTCTTAATATCTTTTCTGAAATCCGAAATTGTTGTTGTTAACATATTCCTTTTTTTAATGTACATTTATGCGTACAAATATAAGTACAATAATTCAAAAATATAATTTTTACGATAGTTTTTCTAAAAACCGGGCGCTCTTATCCAAAGTACAGGAAGAAATCAATACTCTCCCCGCCTCCGGCCCCATATTAAAAATCAGATCAATAATACTCAGACCAGGAATAAAGCCATGTGCCTGCCTGAAAACCTGGAAATATTCAATCGCCCGGAATCCTTTGTCGGCCTCAATCCTGATTTTGGGATGAATTAACGCCCGTAGATCAGTAATGGTATCAATTTTTCCTGGTACTATAAATTCTTTGGTCAGGTATAATTGAACCGGTTTGTTCAGAATTTTTAAAATATCGTCATTAAGATGAATACATAAGTCAATCAGAAAAACAAACTCCTTTTGGTAGTAAGGTTCAAAAATATCGCGGTAATACTCAAAAAAAGGAGATGAATTATAGGCCGATTCGATGCCTTTCCAATGTAACCGGCGCCAATCCGTATCATAATCAATTTTTACATCTTTTACTTTCAAACGCTTTCCCCTTTCATGCTTAACCGGGACAACCAGGCTAAGTCTTCCATTGGCGCCATAAATATCACAACGGTTCCGATAAGTCTGCTTCTGATAACTATCGTTTTGTTCAATTAAAATTTTTTCTTCCCCAAAATACCTGCAATATAACTGCACAGGTCCCAGGTAAGTCATTGGAAGAAGAATAGTATTATCTGAGAACATCAGGTTTTTTCAGCAAAGATAGCATGTTGATTAAAATACAGAGGCTTCTGTAAAAAACCTTTGCTATTTACGTTGTATCTTACTTTTTAACAAGGTAAAGGAATGAGGGGAAAAACTATAATTAAACGAATTTCCTTTTACTTTAATGCCTTCTTTCCTGATGGTTTTAACTGTTTCCTTGTCAAAATCATTTTGGGATTTAATATCCGGTCCATTAACCTCAAAAACTTCAATTATTCCTGTAAATTGACCTTCCTGCGAAATAATACCAGTATTAATCGCTGTATCTTTGTTTCTGTTAACAACACAGATTACTAATTCATCTCCATTAATTGATGCAGAAACGTCCAGATAAGGTACATTTTTCTGTTGTGTCATTGATTCACCCAAACCGATATAAAATGATTCCGTATCATAATGGTCGCATTTCACAAGAACATCAAGTGAGATTCCATGAACATAGTTGGCAAAGAGGGTAAGGGGATAATAAATGGTTTGTTTAAACAGTCCTGTTTCGTTAGTAAAGACCGGGGCGATGACATTAACAAGCTGAGCCATATTTGCCATTTTGACGATATCAGCATTTCTGACAAATGAATTCAAAAATCCGGCAATAACCAGGGCGTCTTCAAGATTGTACCTTTCTTCCAGAGCCCGTTCACCCCGCATAGACTCTTCTGCTCTGGCCCTGTACCAAACATTATATTCATCCCATGCAATATAGATAGGTTCCTGGTTTCCACGCTGAGCTTTTGTCATGACTTCATTTATCATTCCGCGAACGATCTGAGTCCTTTGTTCAAGGACAAGCGGTGTTGAAACAAAATTATAGTAATTATCATCGGGATTCCCAACGTACATATGCAATGCAATATAATCCGTAACGTCCTTGAGTTCATTTAAAATGGTCCGGTTCCATGCATCCGGATCCGCATCAGGCCTGTAATTTGAAGATCCGGCAGCAATAAGTTTTATACCAGGTGAAGTCAGCCGCATTAGTTTTGCGGTTTCCCTGGCTTTTTTAGAATAGTCTTCTGCATTAAGATGTCCCATCTGCCAAAATCCATCCATTTCATTACCCAGGCTCCAGTATTTAATATTATATGGTTCAGCAAAACCGTGGGATTTTCGTAGTTCGGCATAATAGGGTCCAGCTTTTACATTGCAGTATTCGACCCAACGCTGGGCTTCTTCAATGGTCCCGGTTCCCATATTTACACTGAAATAAGGTTCAAATCCCAATTCTTTACTGAATTTAATAAATTCATTCGTCCCAAATTGGTTGGTTTCAAGCCGGTTCCAGGCCAATTCCATTCTGGGTATTCTTTTGGGGCCAACTCCATCCTCCCAATGATAATTTGAAACAAAATTACCGCCCGGATACCGCACCACAGAAACATTGAGTCCTTTAATAGCCTCCATTACATCCTTTCGAAAGCCATTTCCGTCGGATAAAGGGCTTCCGGGATCATAAATCCCGCCGTACACGCACCTTCCAAGGTGTTCGACAAAATTCCCATAAATGTTTTTATTAATCTCTCCTATGTTCCTGTCAATGTCAATTTTAATAATCGCATCCTGTGAATAGGTAAGCACAGGAAAAATAATAGTCGAAATTATAGCCAATATTATAAATAATTGGATAGGGCTTCTTTTCATAGCAAGCATTTTTTTTAATTACTATTTATAAATTACAGGCCAGGCATCATCACCCCAGCGGATTTCTTTAATCACCAATTTGGATTTTCCTTTATCCGAAGCATCATATGCATGACAAATAAGGTAATCTGTTCCATTAAATGTATAAACAGAATTGTGACCTATTCCGTACCATTCCTCTGTTCCTTCAAGAAATAGGGTTCCACCTCCCAGGTTCATTTGATTTCCGGTTTTATCGATGTAGGGACCACGAATATCCAATGATCTGCCCATTACAATCTTGTAATTACTTTTAGGTCCCCTGCAACAAAAGTCCCAGGAAACAAAAAGGTAATAAAACCGGTCCTTCTTAAATATAAATGGGGCTTCTATAGCGCTGTTTCCCGGATCAGTATCTTCCAGTCCAAACAATCTTTCTCTTTTTGCAATAGTATACCATTGCTGTGGTTCAGCTATTTGTTTTAAGTCATCAGATAACCTGACAAGCTTAATTCCTTCCCAGAATGAACCAAAAGCAAGCCATGGAATCCCAACGGTGTCAATGGCCAGGTTTGGATCAATTGCATTCCACATATCTCTGCCTGGTATGGATTGTATAATGAGGCCATGATCAATCCATTTAAAATCGGGACTTTCAGGATCCAGAGACCGATTGGTTGCAAGCCCTATACAAGAAGTATTCTTGCCAAAGCTTGATGCGGAGTAAAAGAGGTAATATGTATTATCCTTTTTTGAAATATCAGGAGCCCAAATATGTCCTTTGAAACCAGGCAAAGCATTTATTGCCCATTTAGGAGCCTCCTCGAAAACCGGCGCCATGTGGGTCCATTCCAGCAGGTTTTTTGAAGACCAAACCGAAATGCCGTTTCCGGTACAAAAAAGATAATAAGTACTGTCCTCCTGAATCATCACCGGATCGTGAACAGAGATGTTCTGGCCCGATAGATAACTCAGATTATTAATCATTAAAAGGAATAGCGACACAAATAGGACAGGTTTTATTAATGCATACCACCTTTTAACATCCAGAAACTGTAAATATTTATTTCTATTAATCAAAATACATATTATTAAGCTACAATGTGCGTTTGAATTCCAAATAATTACTATTTCGTAATGCAGGTTTACCAGCCTGGATTTTGAACAACCGAAGGATTTACATCTATTTCATCCTGAGGAATTGCAAGGTACTCACGGCCTTCAGTAAGCCTGGAAAATTCAGCATCATGTGTTATAAGAATCTCCAGCATTGGATTACTTCCGGAACTTAAATCCAGCCATCCCCACCTGAGGAGATCTACATACCGTATTCCTTCGAATGCAAACTCAACAGCTCTTTCATGGGATATCTGCAAACGCATCTCTTCCTTAGTCATCGCTGGCTTTTTTGCACCAAGATCAGGTAAATTGGCCCTGTCTCTGACAATCTGAATATAGGCATATGCTTCATCGGTCCGATCCAGTTCATTTAAACATTCAGCATAAAGTAGCAGGATGTCCGCATAACGCAGAACTCTTTCATTAATGGCAGATCGCCATTCTGTTTCATTGGGATCCGTATCATCATTTAAGTATTTCCGAAGATGATACTCGTTTTGTAATCTCGCTGCAGCCCAGGTTTTACCGTATACTGTTACTTCAGGGTAATCATAAAGGATATTCGCTCTTAATCTGGGATCCGGATTGCCATCAATTGTAGAATCTTCCTGGTATTCTTTAAAAATCCAGTCGGTCGGAGTAATATCACCCCATCCAAATCCAAGCGGAGCATAGGTTCTTGCTTTTCCTGAAGTTTTACTCCAATCAGATTCCGGTTCACCTACCCATCCCAGAGTAGTTCCTCCCACAGATTTATTGAACTGGATTTCAAAAAGTGACTCACTGTTATTTTCATTTCTTACAGTAAAATTATCTCTGTAATTTGAAACAAGACTATAGGTTCCAACCCTTTGCTGAATAATGTCTTCAAGCAGAGGCAGAGCCTTATCCCATTGCTTATTGAACATATATGATTTTGCCAGAAAACCTGCAGCAGCGGCCTTTGTAGCCCTTCCCATATCATTAGCAGGGTATTCCTGTTTTGTAGGAAGATCTGTTATGGCTTCACTAAAATCCTTGTAAACCTGCTCCCATATTAAATCACCTGAAACCTGCTTTGGATACAAATCTTCGGCGCTGGAAGGTACTTCAGTTATAAGTGGAATATTTTTAAACAAGATTACACCATGATAATAATATAATCCTCTTAAAAACTTTGCTTCTGCGACAATACGTTTCTTAAGAATTTCATCCATTTTAATTTGTCCAATATTATCAAGGACCTGGTTGGTACGCCAGACTCCCTGATATACAACCTGCCAGGGTGTAAAATAACAGGGATTATCGGGTGAAGTAAGGAACTGGCTCAGCGCCATAATCCACCAGGGACTGGTATTGTAACAATCATCTGCTCTAACATCCATAATCCATGGGTACATACGCATATAGAGTCCATCCATTGTGAGACTGCCATAAGCAGAATTAATACCTTTAATAGCATCGTTCTCATTTTGCCAGAACGTTCCTGAAGTTTGCTGGTTAGGATTCTCTCTTTCAAGAAATTCTTTGCTGCAGGCTGAGCCTAATATAACCAGGCTCACAATACTGAATTTATATATAATATTTTTCATAGCTTATTGATTTTCAGTAATTAGTGATTTTATAAGGCTAGTTTTACTCCAACCATAAAGGTTCTGGGAGAAGGATAAGAACCATAATCCTGACCACGATAGAATAATCCATCATTATTTACGTCAGGATCATATCCCTGGTATTTCGTGAAAGTGAAAAGATTTTGGGCAGAGACATAGATTCTGAAATTATCAACACCCTTAATATACCGGAGAATCCCGGTTGAAAAATTATAGCCCAATTCAACATTTTGAATTTTCAGATAGGAGCCATCCTGGATCCACCTTTTTGACATCCTGTTATTGTTATTGGGATCAGAAATAGTAGGTCTGGGGTATTGATTTGTTGAACCTTCTGCCTTCCAGTAATTTTCGTATACTTCAGTGGAATAATTACCATATTTGTAATCATTTAGAACTGAGTAAATACCGTTCACGATCTTATTACCATAACCTCCCTGCATGAATATTGACAAATCGAATCCTTTATAATCCATGTTTATATTTATCCCCCCGGTTAATTTAGGGAGTGCACTTCCCAGGTATACTCTGTCATCGTCATTAATAATTCCATCGGGTTCACCTGTAAGTTTTCCATCAGCATCCCTGCCGTTAACATCTCTAAATATGCAATCACCGGGCGCTGTACCCCCAGCCTGGAAGGCATGGTTTGCAATAGAATCCTTGTTCTGGAATATCCCAATGAAATCCCAACCATATAATTCTCCAATGGGTTTACCAACCTGAGTATTGCTCATATAGGTATTTACAGGAACATCCAGTTTTCCAAGAGTAAGCACCTCATTTTTAAGGGTGGTTGCATTACCAGAAACCTCATAATGAAACTCTCCGTCTATCTTTCGGTATACAAATGAAAACTCAAGACCTTTATTCGACATAGAGGCTGCGTTTATGTATGGATCGGAAATTGATCCATTCGAAAGCGGTATTGGAAGTTGAAGTAAAAGGTCCCGTGAAACATTATAATAATAATCCACAGTTACTTCCAGACTGTTTCTAAAGAAACCCATGTCAATTCCTATGTTTTTTGTTGTCTTTTCTTCCCAGTGAATATCAGGAGTAGCGAGCTGTGTCTGGATGCTTCCAGCTGGCAACAGGTTACCAAAAACATAATTTGAATACTGATTGATATATGAGGAATACATGTAATCAGGAACGCTTTGTTCATTACCTATAATACCATAACCTGCCCTTAATTTAAGGGAACTGATTTTTTCCAAATTAAAAAAACTTTCGTTATGTATTTTCCATCCTGCAGCTAAGGAAGGAAAATTACCAAATCTGTAATCTGAACTGAATTTGGAAGATCCATCCCTGCGATAATTTGCAGTAAGCAAATATTTATCATTATAAGAGTAATTGATCCTCCCAAGATATGAAAGCATTGCATGTTCATTTTCTGAACCTGTAACTGATTTGGGAAGGTTAGGACCAGCATCAAGCACATGGAAATAGGGTTCATCATAACCTTCTGCATGACCGGATATTTGCTGCCAATGGCCATATTGTGCTGTATACCCTGTCATGAAACCTATGTTGTGTTTCCCAAATGTTCCCGCATAATTCAGAGTGTTTTCCATCAGCATTATTGTATGATCTCCCCGGGTATCATCCAGGTAGGCAATATCATTACGGTACCTGTCGCCCACAAAGTACTTAGGAAGAAAATAAGTATCTTTCCAGTCAGTTCGGTCATAACTCAGGTTTAACCGGTAGGTCAACCCTTTTATTAATTCGTACTCTCCATATGTTATACCCAGAAACCGATTTCTAACACCTTCACTTTGAAAAAGGTTATTAAAAGCTATAATATTTGGAATGATTTGTTTGTGCACCGGATCAAGAGCGCCTCCATAACCGCCCAGGTTATTTTCATCATACACACCTATTGTCGGAGCAGCTATTACGAGGTCGATCATTGGATTTCCCCATTGTGAATTTGTCAGGTTAATTTTATCCGAATTACTGTAAAACAAGGATTGGCCGATTTTGAGTTTGCCTTTTCTGGTATCATTATTCACTCTGAATGAATACCTGGTATATTTAGGTCCGGGACCATTAATTGTACCTGTCTGGTCATAGTAATTCATCATTACATTGTATGTTGAATTATCATTTCCACCAGAAAAAGTCAGGTTATGCTCTGTAATTTTACCGGTTTTCAATGCTTCTTTCTGCCAATCGGTATCAAGGCTGTCAATAAAATGACTATCCGATGTGTCGTTGGCAGGTGCAGGGAAACCCCTGTCATTAATTCTGGCAATATTATTTATCTCCTGGAATTGTAAGCGATTTGTAACATCCATTCTCTTTGTGATATTCTGTACACCGTAATTTCCATTATAAGTAATTTTCATTTCACCTTTTTTCCCTTTTTTAGAAGTAATAATAATTACTCCGTTTGCCCCACGAGCGCCATAAATAGCGCATGAGGAAGCATCTTTAAGAATTTGGATTGATTCAATGTCGCTGGGTGAAAAATCACTTGCTCCAAGTACAGGAACCCCATCAATAACATAGAGGGGTTCAGTATTCCTGAAAGAACCTACTCCCCTGATTTTAATTTTCGGAACTGAACCGGGTTCACCACTTCCATGAACCTGTACCCCGCTTGCCTGCCCTTGCAGAACTTTTGAAATATCATTGTTAGCCACTTTCTCCAGGTTACTTGTTTTAATAACAGAAACAGCGCCTGTCAGATCACTTTTTTTCTGGGTACCATAACCAACAACAATCAGTTCATCCATTGTAATTGCTTCTTCAACAAGAATTACATTTAAAATATTTGAGTTCCCAACCTGAATAATTTGTGTCTGATATCCAATAAAAGAAAATACAATTGATGAGCCGGGACCCGCCACGTCAATTGAATATTGCCCTGTAATATCAGAAATTGTTCCGGTTGTTGTGCCCTGGATGGTAATATTTACCCCCGGTATTGGTTCGCCGGACTGACCCAGTGTAATTTGACCTGTTACATTCCGTTGCTGTGCCTTCAAATTACTATGTATTCCAATGAGTAATAATAATGACAAAACAGTTAGAAAAATATTAAATCTGTATTTCATAGAAGGGTAATTTATTTGGTTTGTTAGTTAGGGTTGCCTGGGAAAACCTTCCCAGGCAGGTTACTCTAAAATAAACCCGGTATGTCCATAGATTGGAGTACAATCTTGTATTTTTGGAGGATAATAAAATATTCTGTTGGAATTAATCGAAATACTATTTATTTCACTTCGTGTAAGTACTGCGATGGAGTTTTTTCAAAATGTTTTTTAAAACAACGCGTGAAATATTTGGGATCATTAAACCCTACCTGATATGCAATTTCCGAAATTTTTAATGATCCTTCGATAATTAACTGTGCAGCACGTTTCAGTCTTAGAGAAATAATGAAATCAAATGCTGATTGGCCGACTAATGAGCTTAGTTTTTTATGAAGAAGGCTGCGGCTGACACATAATTCCAAGGCCAGGTCAGGTACGCCAAAATCAGAATTAGCCATTTTGCTTTCAATAATTTCAACTGCCTGCTTTAAAAACTTATTATCAACTGTGTTTGAGGTGATCTTTTTCAAATCCGGAATAAGGCTGGAGCTAAACAATTTTTTAAGTCTTAAACGGTTTTCAATCACACTTTTTATTTTAGCCTCCAGGATTAACAGTTCAAAAGGTTTTTGAAGGTAATCATCCGCACCGGTTTCAAAACCATCAATTATCACTTCCACCTCAGTTCTTGCTGATAACAAAATAAACGGAATATGAGAAATCTGAATATCTGATTTTAATAAGGAGCAAAATTCCAATCCATCCATCTTTGGCATTACGTAATCTGATATTATAATATCCGGTAAAAAAAGTCTGGCTTTCTCCAATCCTTCAATCCCATTTTTTGCAATTAAAACGTTAAAATCACGGGAAATATAGTCCGAAATATATTCGCAGAGGTCGGAATCATCATCAACCAGGAGTACAAGGGATTTATATATATTATTTTTTGAATTGTCAGGTACGATGTTTCCCGCTTTTTTCCTGGTTTCAATCAATTCGGAAAGAGTTGTAAGGTGCATTTTTTCATCGGACTCCACATTATCGGTAGTTTTTTCATCTATCTCATTATCTGAAAGGTAGTCTTTACCATAGGGAAAAAGAAATTTAAATTCCGAGCCTTTCCCCGGAGAACTTCTGACAAACAACCAACCGCGTAATGCTTTAACCAGTTCTTTAGTAATATAAAGGCCAATACCTGTACCCGGAATATTAATATTTTCAATTGACACCCTATAAAAACGTCTGAAAATATCCTTAAGATATTCCTTTTCAATTCCAATTCCGGTATCACTGATAATTAATTCAATAAGCTTACCATTCCATTCATTCTTTTGTTTTACAATGGCAATTTCATCTTCATGTGAATGTTTATCAGGATACTCACTCACAAGCGAAACTCTTACAGAGATACTTCCTCCTTCGGGTGTATATTTTATTGCATTGGAAACGACATTATAAAAAATGCTTTCCAGTTTTTCCTTATCCGTATACGTAAAGAGTGTATTCTGCCCTGGAATAAAACTATACTTAATATTTTGCTGAGCGGAAAGGTTGCTGAAGGATTGTGATATATTTTCAAGAAATTTTACAATATCAACTTTGTTAGCTTTGAGTTCATACCTACCGGTTTTAATTCTGCGAATCTCCAATAATTGATTAACCAGATGAAGCAGCCGGTTTGCATTTTTCTTTGCAATCAGCAGTTTTTTTGAGAAATCAGTTTTTTCATCTAGCTTAGAGATTACCTGGTCAATTGGAGAAATAATCAGCGTTAAGGGTGTTCTGAATTCATGAGATAAATGTATGAAAAACCTCATTTGTTCCTGGTTTGCCAGCTGGACCTTTTTATTCATATCCATCAGCTTATCCCTTTGTTCAAGGATTTCAATGTTTTGCAATTCGAGTTGTTGATTTTGTCCTTCGATCTGCGCAGTGCGTTCTTTAACCTGTAATTCAAGAACTTTCTTTCTTTGTTTAAGGGCATAGGTTCTGTACCTGTTGTAAGCGACCACAGAAGAAAGTGATATCAAACCCACTATCAATACAAACCACCATCGAACCCAAAATGGTGGTATAATATGAATCTGGATTTTCAGGTTACTGTTTCCCCACATTTTATTATCCAGGGCAGCCTGGACAATAAAGGTGTAATCCCCCCCTTTAAGGTTGGTATAACTTACAAAACGTCTTTCATATCCAACATAATTCCATTCCTTATCAAAATTTTGCATTTTATAACGGTACTGGATTTTTTCTGTTTGATCAAAATCCAGTACTGCAAATTCAAAGGAGAACTCTTTTACTTTATACGATAGATTGATTTTATCAACTTTTACAACGGATGTATTCAGGAGAAGTTCATCATAGTATTTTTTACCGATTTCAACGGATTGATTAAAAACCTGGAAATTGGTAATTACCAGGTTATCTTCAATATTCCTGTCTGCAATTTTCTCCGGGAAAAATGCTATCAGGCCTTTCATATTGCCAAAATACATTTTACCCTCTTCATTTGTGAAGTGTGATGACCAGTAAAACTGATTACTCTGAAGTCCATCAGATATATAATAATTTCTGAATTCTCCGGATTTAGGGTTGAACCGTGATAGACCGTTATCAGTACTCAGCCAGAGATTTTCATTTTTATCTTCCTGAATTCCATAGACAATATTATTAGCAAGTCCATCATTTTCAGTATAATAAATAAAACTATCGGGTCCGTCAAGTGAATCATGGACCAGCTTATTTAAGCCATCACCATAAGTTCCAAACCATAAAGAGCCTTTTGAATCTTCGAAAATGGAAATGACGTAGTTTCCGCTTATGGATCCATTTAAAACAGAAGATTTTGTGTATTTCCTTATCTTGTATTTTTCTGGATGGGTATGCATTGAATCCGGGTTATATATTTTATATAATCCCTGTTCTGTTCCAATCCATAAATTTTCATTCTTGTCGAAGTGTAAACAACCAACTTTCGAAACCTGGTTTTCAGGAAGGTTTCCATCTATGTGTATAAATGACTGACTAACCGGGTCAAATTTGTTCAATCCGCCAAAAGTTCCAATCCAGAGATTTCCTTTTTTGTCGGATGTAATAGTTGAAACATAATCATTTATAAGCGAATTAGGATTGCCCTGTATTTGAAAGTAATGATCAAAAATTCCGGTTTTTATTCTTTCTGAACTTAAAAGGTTAATCCCGTTTCCCCATGTCCCAAGCCAGATATTCCCATTTTTATCCCTGTAAATAGATGTAATAAAATCATTATTTATGCTTGTGGGATCAAGAGGATTATTTTTATAGTGAGTATATCTACCGGTTGTTTTATCTATTTTATTTAATCCTCCACCGGCGGTACCGATCCATATGTTTTTTTTATCCTCCAGAACTGAGTTTACGGTATTATGGCTCAAACTTTGATTATTGCCTGCTTTGTACTCAAAATATTCAAACTCGTTCTGATAAATGTTGTACCTGTTTATTCCGCCTCTTTCTGTACCAATCCAGATATTCCCCTCCTGGTCTGCGAAAACCGAATTAATGAAATCATTATTGATGCAGTTGTATGAATTAATCTCGTGTGTATAATTTGCGAAATTATTTGACTCAAAATTATAAATGCTAACCCCACCTAAAGTTCCAACAATTACTTTACCTGTGTTATCTACAGTTATGCACTTAACTGTGTTGTGGGCAAGTGAGGAACCTTGATTAGGAATATGGTAATATCTTTCATTTACTCCCGTTTCGGGCACAAGACGGTTTAATCCAATAGTTGTACCAACCCACAAATTGTCATTCCGGTCATATAAAATTGACAAAATTTCATTATTGGATAATGTAGAATTGTTATTTTGATCGTACCTAAAACTTTTCAAAACGCCATCATTCTCATTGAACAAATCCAGTCCCTGATTAGTACCAATCCACATACGACCCTTATGGTCTTCATACAGATAATTGATAAGATTATTACTTATTGAGCCAGCCGATTCGGAATGCTGGAGGTAAGTCATTTTAGAAAATCCGCCGTTTGGCAATATACCATTCAGGATAAATAATCCTTTATCAGTACCTATCCAGATATCACCTTTCTGATCCGATATAATACAATTAATAATTACATTGGCAAGAACCTGGTTTACTGATGTATCATTTGATAATGAAATAAAACGATCCTTTTCGTAAAGGTAAATATCCACGCTTTTATTTGTGCCGATCCAGATGTTACCATACGCATCCTCACATAACGTCCTGACCAGGTTATTGGATATGGATTTCTGATTCTGGATATCATTTTTATATACAGTGAATCTATAGCCATCAAACCGGTTCAGTCCGTTTCTTGTACCGAACCACATAAATCCGAAACTATCTTTTAATATACAATCAACAAAATTCTGAGAAAGACCCTGATCAGCTGTCAGATATTGAAACCTGAAATTTCGATTCTGGGCAAGTAATGGCCCGCTCAGCATCAAAACGTATAAAATAATGATTAAAGCTCTAATCTCTTTTACCTTATGTCCCTTAACAAGAATCATATATTTGAAGCAATTTCCGCTCAAAATTAATTCTATTCAAGAATTGCATTTTATCGAAACGAAATATAAAGTATTTTTTAGCTAAACCATAAAACAACCTGTGAAAAGAAATAATCAGGATAAGTATTGTCTCATTTCCAAATTGTTCCTGAGAATGGGGAAATAAAATTTTTTCAATCCCGCCTGATAATAATAATTACATAGTTTTTAATAATACCAAGAATTAATAATAAAAAACCTCCGGAATTTAAATCCGGAGGTTTCACCATGGCTTATAGTTCAGGATAACTATTTTGTTAATACAACTTTTTTGGAAATATGTTGCTGACCGATGTTTAAATTAACAACATACAAACCTGTTCTCAGATCCAGATTTTTCAATTGCGCGATTTTATCTGTGGAGAATACCTTAATTCCAGCGATGTTATAGACAGAAATGGAACTTACCTGATTTTCATCGAAACCTGAAAAACAGATTTTGCCATCATATCCATAAATATTCAGGTTTGATTCCGGCTTTCTATGGCTAATAGCTGTGACAGGTCCGTAAAGATCAAGGATTTCTGCTGTCGACAACGCTGTATTATAGATTCTCAGATCATCAATTCTGCCATTAAAAGTTGCATCCGGCCAGTGACTTTTTCCTATATAGTTTTCAGATGCGCCAACCGGCTGAAAATCGGAAGGATTTACATTTATGGTGTCTTCTTCAATTATCATTTTGTTATTTAAATAGAATCTGAAAGTATCTGCCTTAAATACAGCAGCAGTGAAATACCATTGATTGGTTTCAATAGAGTCAGGTCTGTAGTCAAACCATTCACCCTGTGTTTGTCCCAATATTGTAACATGCAACATATTTGGTGTGATACCATCCTGTGGAGACATATAAAACATAGCCCAGGGGTCATTAATATGACCGAAACCGTAAACGCGCTGCCAGTTGGCCCCTCCCGACCATTTAAACCAGCAGGTTACTGTAGCATCTTCAGCTCCGGTAAAAATACCCTCAGGTAGTGTAATAAAACCCGTTACGCCGTCAAGTTCCAACACTTTTCCCCTGATATCATCCGTAACGAAAGCAACTCCGTTTTCTGATGGAATCCCATGGTTACTTCCAACAGCATCCTTAGTGTCTTGATCAAGCGGCCATTTTGCTATTTGCGCAAAACTTATGTTTGCAACAAACATAATTGCAGAAATTGTAAGTAAAATTGTTTTCATAGCTTATCATTTAGTTTTAGTTAAAAATTTAAATTACTGTATGATCAGTTTTCTATTAATAATTTCTAATGGAAGGCGAACCTGAATCATATATACTCCCTGTTTCAAATTAGAATCAAGAGTAAATGATTCTTTCCCTTCATACTGAATGTATTGAATTTGCCTGCCATCTAAAGTGAATACCGCAATAGAGAAGGGAGAATCACTGTTTGATATACCAAGTTCTATTGTAAATACTCCGTTCGGGCTGGGATTTGGGTATAAAATCACACTTCCTCCATTCACATTAAATATATCTTTCGATGAAACATAAAATGAGGTATCCTTGATTTTCCATTTTTGATTATCCGAACCTGAATAATTGTTAATTTGTAATTGGGTACCCGTAATAATTGAAGACTGAATTACCTCAGCAACACGATTGCTTAGGTTGGAGGATAAAACGTATTTATCGTCTGAGGTTCTTTCCACTTTCCAGATATCACAGGTGAAAGCCTGCCAATTGCCTAAAACAATTTTTTTACCTGCATCTCCGGAACAACCCTCCAACTTTGCAATCAAACCAGCTCCGACAGCATAAATTTTGTAATTTCCAGTCCCAACCGACTGAAATGTCCATTTCTGATTATCAACTTTTATATATTCTCCCTGTTCTAAGATTACATCCTCAAAACCGGCACCTGCATATTGCCAGACAAGGTTACTTTTGGAATTTATAATGGTATAGGTTCCATCGTCAATCCAATTGCTGGTTATTACCGGCCAATCTGAATCATCCCAGAAAACAGTTCCAATGTTTAATGTCGCATTTCCATAATTTGCACCATCATAATAATGGTAACTAATCCATTCGGTACCATTTTCAATAAAATATCCAAGACAGCCGGGGCCGATATAATCTCCGCTGGTACTTAAAACAGTGGTCCCTCCGCCGCCAAAAAGATCCCTGCCTGTTTTATCCAAAAACGGACCTGTTGGGTTTAAAGATCTGCCGACCTGTATATAGTAGGTACTCGAAAGTCCCTGGCAACAAGAACCCCGGTTAATAAAAAGATAGTAATATGTATCATGATTAATTACATAGGAAGCTTCACAATCACCTGTTGCAACTGGTATGTGGTAAGTTCCTGCAGTTTTACCCGATATATTATCAAGTTCTGCAATCCTTATCCCGCCAAAATAAGAGCCATATGTTAGCCAAATTTTACCATCATCATCACGAAATACGGAAGGATCAATACAATTTACATCTCCACCCTCAGTGGAGTAGACAACCATTCCTTCATCCTGCCAGTAATAATCTTTGGAATCAGGATTTAGCGTTTTGTTGGTTAACAATCCAATTGCCGATTTCTTTGAACCCCAGGAAGAGCATGAGTAATACAGGTAATATTTTCCATTCATATAGATACATTCCGGGGCCCAGAAATGACCCTCAAAAGCCGGAACATACCCTGTAATCCAGGCTGGAAAACTTCCTATTGAAAAAGGTGTTTTACCTGCTGTCCATTTAACCAGATCATTTGAATACATAGCATAAATACCATTACCGGTAGTAAATATCCAATATGTGTCCTCACATTTTATAATACTGGAAGGATCGTGAGCGCCAGTATGATTTTGGAGTGCATGAGCATTAACAGTATAAAAAAAGAGCAGTAAAATCAAACTGTTTAAATGAATAATAATTTTCCTGTTCAAAACTCTTAATGAAACCATGCAGTGTTGTTGCATACAAAAAATAATGCTTAGGTAAAAACTAAGATGAATTTAGAATAGTATTATAAGCTAAAGGTGGACAATTTTGGAAAAAAGGTGGAAAGAAGAAGATTCCTGATTTTTTTGGTCAGTATGTTTGGATCAGGAACAATGAATGATTTGAATTAATCGACTGATTCAGGGATAAAGATAAAAGTGTTAATTTATAAATACTCAGCACTTTAATCGTTATCCAATACTCCTTTATCATAAAATTTTTAACCTGTGTTTTAAAAGATAACAGGATTCATTCCTATTCAGCCGCATCAACCACCTTAAAAAAACGGTTCCAGCGAATACTTTTAGGAAAACTTTGCTCTTTTTCAGTAGATAACCATATAAATTTGGGTTTCCCGATAATATGATCATCCGGTACAAATCCCCAGAAACGGGAGTCGGCTGAACGATGGCGGTTGTCGCCCATCATAAAATAATAATCCATCTTAAATGTATATTCTGTGGCAACCTCGCCATTGATAAAAATAATTCCGTCCTTTACGCGCAGGGTATTGCCTTCATAGGCTTCAATAATTCTATCAAAATAAGCCAGATTTTCTGTGGTAAGAGATACGGTTACGCCTTTTTTCGGGATCCATAAAGGGCCATACTGATCGACACTCCATGAAAATTGCTGACTATTTGGAAAAGTCTGAAAATCAGGAGAATTATAAATCTGCCTTTCAACTTTAGTAATATTGGTTATTTCTTTTTTAATTTTTTCGGCTGTTGCTTTATTTAGCGGGAGATAATACTTGGGATTATTCTGTATTCCGAGGAATTCCCCGCTGATACCATATTTTGCCATCACCCTCGGATTCAGTGGTTGTCCATTGGTCTGAATAAGGTACTCATATTGTATCCCGATGAAATCAGGTTGAGGTTCCCCGTTAATATATACATCACCGTTTCTAACTTCCAGACTGTCACCGGGAATGGCCACACACCTTTTAATATAGTTATCTCTGCGATCAACGGGTCTGTTAACAATGTGAAAATTCCTGGAGGCACGTACAACCTGCCTGGCCTGTTCCATATAAGATTCCCATGGAAGGACAGGTTTTTTCGCGTAAATATCCCTCGATTTAGCTCCCATGGCATATTCACGTACTATTGAATAATAGCTCCTGGCCGATTGTTCAACAACAACGGTGTCACCGGCAGGAAAATTAAAAACTACAATATCGTTTCGTTTTACCTTTCCAAATCCTGCTAACCGTTTATGTGGAAGTTGTATCCATGTGAGGTATGATTCCTTATTAACAATTGGCAGACGGTTCTGGGTAAATGGAAATGCTATGGGTGTATTTGGAACTCGCGGTCCGTATGACATTTTGCTTACATAAAGATGATCGCCAACCAGCATGGTGCTTTCCATGGATGGTGTGGGAATTTTATAATTCTGAAAGAAATAAATATTGATCAGTGTTACAGCAACCACGGCAAAAATGAGTGCATCGAGCCATTCAATAATTGTACTGTTTTTTTCATTTCTTTTTTTCCAGAAAGTCCAGTTAACTTTTTTTGTGATATATAGATCAAAGATGATTCCAAGACCAAATAGATACCAATAATTCCCAAGCCAGATAACAAAAAGCAGGTAAAGAAAAGCCGCTAATCCGAAACGGAAATATTTATGCTTACGAAATTCAAACATGATACAGGATTTTTATTTTATGGATTTAAACATTCTACTTAAACGGATGCCCCGGAACCCTTTATCAGGATCGGCTGAAAACCATATAGCTATTGCTTTCCCTACCAGGTGGTCTTCGGGTACAAAACCCCAGAAACGGGAATCGGCAGAGTTATGACGGTTATCACCCATTACAAAAAAGTAATTCATTTTAAAAGTGTACGTTTCGGCAAAAATACCATTAATGTAGATACTATCACCCTGTAACTCCAGCTTATTTTTCTCATATACTTCGATTATTCTCTGATACAACGAAATATTACTCACATTTATTTTAACCTTCATTCCTCTTCCCGGAACCTTAATGGGGCCAAAATCATCAGCCGACCATAAAAAATGAAAGGAATGAGGAAAGACTTCGGTGTTTTTAAATGACAGATTAGGTTCTGTATATCTCTGAACACTTTGTATTTCAGGAAAATGTGAAATCCTTTCCTTCTTATCCCTGTTCAGATTTAAAATATATATTGAGCTATTTGAATTGTAGCTAAGCTCATTTGCATTCAACTCCAATTCCTTTAAAGATTCCCCGCTGAGAGGAGTATTTTTTGTTTTTACATAATAGTTGAACTGTTGTCCGGGAAGCTCCGCCATTTTTTCGTTATTTACCATCACTTCCGAAGCAGAAATCCTGATAAAATCACCCGGGATCCCGATACATCTTTTAATATAATTATCACGCTTATCGACCGGATGCGTTACAAATGAAAACCGGGAATGAAGGTATTCCCGTCCGAACTGGCGAACTAGAGAATAATAATTCTGTCCCGGGTATTGTACTACAGCGGTATCCCCTTCCGGAAAATTAAACACGATTACATCATTTCTGGAAACCTTTGACAAACCTTTTAGTCGCTTATAGGGTAGATCCAAAGCTGTCGAATAACATAGTTTTCCGCCGGGCAACATGTTCGGAAAGAAAGGAATTGAAAGTGGGGTATTGGGAAGCTTGGGTCCGTAAGAGATCTTACTTACAAAAAGGTAATCACCAGCAAGCAATGTTTTTTCCATAGATGGAGTGGGTATCCTGTATGCTTCGACAAGCAGGGTTCTAATTGACATGGTTAAAATCAGGGCTAATATTATAGCTGTGAAAACCGACCCGGTAATTTTAAGAGTGGGATGAATCTTTATTTCACGAAAAACCGGAAACCGGAAAAAGTTGGTGAAATAAAAAATGAAAATCAGAATTATCCCGGAAAGAAACCAGAAATATCTAAACCACAGGCATAATAAGGCATATACCAGGGTAGTAAAAACAAAATAAAAAAAACTTTTTCGTGTGAATTTTACCATTTAATTTACATTCCTAACATATCGCGCATGGTAAAAACACCCTTTTTCCCTTTAATAAACTCAGCAGCCAGAACTGCTCCCAAAGCCAGACCCTTGCGCGACTTAGTAAAATGTTTTAGAGTGATGATATCAACGTCAGAATCATAACAGATTTCGTGAATTCCTTTAATATCTCCCTCTCTGATGGCATTGACAGATATTTTTTCCGGTCCATCATTATCCTTCAGGGTCCAACCCGTTTTTCTGTCAATCCTCGAAATGATCTGTTCAGCAATACGTATAGCTGTTCCGCTTGGGGCATCCAACTTTTGAATATGATGCGTTTCTTCCATCCTTACGTCGTATTGGCTGAATTTATTCATTATACCTGCCAGATATTCGTTAACGGCAAACAGAATATTCACCCCGATGCTGAAATTAGGCGAATGAATAAGCGCCTGTCTTTTCTCAGTACATATTGAAGTAATTCTTTCCAGTTCGCTATTCCATCCGGTGGTTCCGCTAACAATGGGAATTCCTGCTTCGAAGCATTTAAGAATATTTTTTACGGCAGATGAAGGCGTAGAGAAGTCTATTGCAACTTCTGCTTTCAGAAGATTTTCTTTGGTAAATTCGTTCTGATTTTTAATATCAATAACCAGAGCGATAGTATGGCCACGTTCAACAGCAGCTTTTTCGATTTCCTGGCCCATTTTGCCATAACCGAGTAAGGCGATTTTCATTTGTTTCTATTTCATTAATATTTCAGACAATTTATTGTTCATTTCCATAACCTGATCAATTAAAGGAACAACTGTTTCGCGGTCAAAATCAATAAAATCGGCATAATCACTTTCCTGCCTCCAGGAAAAAAGACTAGAATACAATTTGCCGAATTTAATATCGAACTCACCAGTTTTAATAAAATGAAGATTGAACTGAGTCTTTACACCATTATGAGTTTCAGATTTAATATCATGCTTATAGAGAAGAGCGCTAACTAAGTAAAAACTTGAATAATTTAGCCGGTTTACACATGAATTCCATCTCTGATTATTTGCAAGCAATATTACATCTTCAAAAACCTCATTGGATTTTAAAACACGATAATTGATATAATCCTGCTTTGTACCAGACATTATAAATAGATTCCTTCTCTTTTAATGTTTTGATATAGCGGTGTAATCCTATGTTTATGCTCCCATTCGATTTTTGAAAAAACAAATGCTGAAATAGGTTCGCCTATCTCAAGTTCAAGATCAAAGAGCTCATCCTGATATTCCTTTATAGTTAATCGATTAACATCAGGTTGACTAAGAAGTATTAAAACATCCCAATCTGAATTTTTGTGCGATTGACCCCGGGCATGTGAACCAAAAAGAATAATATCAGCCAGTGGATTTTTTTGTTTAATCCTGGTCTTAATCAATTGTGTGATATTTTTCTCTTTTTCATTCATATTGCAAATGTAATACAATTTTTTAAGGCTCAGGCACAGATAACAGCTTCGCTGTAATGCAAAGACCTGTTAATTTCATCTTAAAAATCGCACCATGCGAAATGTCGTTTATTCTATTCTTTCTTCACGTTCATACCGCAACTAAATAAAAATGAGTGCCCTATTGAGACACTCATTGAATGATTTTTGTGTAAGCCTAAGCTTGTGCCAGTTTTACAACTGCAGCAAAGGCATCAGGATTATTCATTGCCATATCGGCAAGCGCTTTTCGGCTCAGAACGATATCTTTCTTATGCAGAAGCCCGATAAATTGCGAATAGGATAATCCATAGTCGCGGACGCCTGCATTGATACGCTGAATCCAAATTTGTCTGAAATGTGCTTTTTTGGTTTTCCTGTCTGTGTAAGCATAGGCCATACTGTTATCCAGTGCGTTTTTTGCTACAGTCCAGACGTTCTTCCTTCTTCCGAAGTAACCCTTGGTCTGGTTTAAAACTTTTTTTCTTCTGGCTCTTGAGGCTACAGAATTCGTTGCTCTTGGCATTTTTCTTCATTTTTAGAGTGAAAAGCGTTCCGTTCTTTTTTTCAGGAAACTTGAGAGCTCAACACTCGGGTTAAAACTAAATTTATTTCATTGCGAGGAGGGCCTTAACGTTATTCAGATCGGATTTGTGCACCGTTCCAAAATACGTCAGATTCCTTTTTCTCTTGGTTGATTTCTTGGTCAGAATGTGACTTTTGAAAGCATGTTTCCTTTTGATTTTCCCGGTTCCAGTAAGAGTAAATCTCTTTTTAGCTCCGGGATTGGTTTTCATCTTAGGCATCTGTTCTACTATTTATGTTCATTAATTACTATTAAAATCTTAACCTCTTTCGCTGAAGCTTCAGAGGACAAGCTATTTCTTCTTTTTGGCAACTTTCGGTTTGGCGCTCAGGAGCATCGTCATTCTCTTTCCTTCCAGTTTAGGCAGCGATTCTACCTTTCCTTCTTCTTCCAGATCCTGGGCAAACCGCAGCAATAAAATTTCACCTTTTTCTTTGTAGAGAATAGTTCTCCCTTTAAAGAATACATAGGCTTTTACTTTGGCTCCATCTTCGAGAAATTTCTGAGCATGCCTCAGCTTAAAGTTGTAATCATGTTCGTCTGTATTCGGCCCGAACCTGATTTCCTTAACTACCACCTTAGTAGTTTTGGCTTTTATTTCTTTTTGTTTCTTTTTCTGTTGATAAAGAAACTTCTGAAAGTCGACAATCTTACAAACCGGTGGATCAGCAGTAGGAGAAATTTCTACTAGATCAAGTTCCAGTTCTTCTGCTAACTTAAGTGCATCTGGAACAGAAAACAACCCCGGTTCACTAATATTATCGCCTACAAGGCGAATTGTTTTAGCGCGGATCTGCTCATTGATCCGGAAATTCTGTTGATCTTTTGATGGCTGTGGTCTTACTCCGCCACGCCTGTACAATGGACCTGCTATGGTTTAATCCTCCTTTATTTAGTTAATACCTGGTTACTTTCAATAGCTTCAAGCTGCATATTCACTTCTTTCTGAATAAAACTTACGAATTCCTCTGTTTTCATGCTCCCTTTATCCCCATCACCCTGCTTTCTTACTGAAACTGTGTTGCTTTCCTTCTCCTTTTCACCCACGATCAGCAGGTAGGGAATTCTCTTTAACTCATTATCCCTGATCTTCTTACCTATCTTTTCGTTCCTCAAATCAATCAGAGTGCGAATATCGGAATTATTTAGAAAATCTGAAACTTTTTGTGCATATTCCTCAAATTTTTCGCTGATTGGCAGTACCACCGCCTGATCCGGGCTGAGCCAAAGAGGAAATTTTCCACCGGTATGCTCTATTAATACAGCGATAAATCGCTCCATGGAACCAAAAGGAGCCCGATGGATCATCACGGGACGATGTTTCAGATTATCGGCTCCCGTATATTCAAGTTCAAATCGTTCCGGAAGATTATAATCAACCTGGATAGTACCCAACTGCCATTTTCTGCCAATAGCATCACGAACCATAAAGTCGAGCTTAGGACCATAAAAAGCAGCTTCCCCACGTACGGTAACGGTCTTTAATCCTTTTTCAGCAGATGCTTCAATGATAGCGCTTTCGGCTTTTTCCCAGTTTTCGTCGTTTCCGATATATTTGTTTTTATCTTCAGGGTCGCGAAGGGAAATTTGCGCGGTGTAATCATTAAAATCCAGAGCTTTAAAAATATACAATACAATGTCAATAACCTTGGTGAATTCTTCCTTCAACTGATCAGGCCTGCAGAATATGTGTGCATCGTCCTGGGTAAATCCTCTTACCCTTGTAAGACCGTGTAACTCACCGCTTTGCTCGTAACGGTAAACGGTACCGAATTCGGCATAGCGAACAGGGAGATCGCGGTAAGAATGCTGTTTGGAATTGAAAATTTCACAATGATGCGGACAATTCATAGGCTTCAACAGGAACTCTTCCCCTTCCTGTGGAGTATGAATAGGCTGAAAACTATCTTTACCATATTTTGCATAATGTCCCGAAGTCACATAAAGTTCTTTTTGTCCGATATGGGGTGTAATTACCGGCTCGTACCCATATTTACGTTGTATCTTTTTCAGGAAATTTTCCAGTCGTTCCCGAAGCTGTGCTCCTTTCGGCAACCAAAGGGGTAGTCCCGCTCCCACCTTCTGTGAAAAAGTAAAAAGTTCAAGCTCCTTTCCTACTTTCCTGTGATCACGCTCTTTCGCCTGTTCAAGCATTACCAGGTAATCCTCGAGCATCTTCTGTTTCGGAAAGGTAATACCATAAATCCGCGTAAGCATACGACGCTTTTCATCCCCTCTCCAATAGGCGCCGGCAATAGTGAGAAGTTTTATGGCTTTAATATGGGATGTATCGGGCAGATGAGGACCACGGCATAAATCAGTAAAATCGCCCTGGGTATAAAAAGAAATTGTACCGTCTTCAAGGTCTGATATAAGTTCAACTTTATATTCATCTCCCTTTTTGGAGAAGAAATCAAGCGCTTCAGCTTTGGTAACCAGGCTGCGCTTGTATACTTCAGATGCAGATGCAAATTCCTTCATCTTTGCCTCAACCTTTGCAAGATCGGCTTCAGTTAT
This sequence comes from uncultured Chitinophaga sp., assembly GCA_964349045.1. GTDB lineage: Bacteria > Bacteroidota > Bacteroidia > Bacteroidales > JACJXF01. The sequence continues at coordinate 12,470 of CAYGFI010000021.1, read as the reverse complement.
TTGTTTGCCTTCACCCGGATCCACATCGTAATAAAAACCATTTTCAATGGCAGGACCTATTCCGAATTTAATGCCCGGGAAAACAGACTGCAAGGCCTGCGCCATAAGGTGTGCAGAAGAATGCCAGAATGCATGCCTGCCTTCCGGATCTTCGAATTTATGAAGTTTCACTTCCGCATCCTTTTCGATCGACCGGGTAGCATCCCAAACCTCGCCATTAACTGTAGCAGCGACAACCTCCCTGGCAAGACTGTTACTCAAGCTTTTAGCTATTTCAAGAGCGGTAATCCCCTTCTCATACTGTCTTACCGACTTATCCGGAAATGTAATTTTTACCATGATCTGTTCCTGTGGTTTTTTAAACAGCTTGCAAAAGTAAGGAAAATAAGTGATTTTTAATAATCAGGGAGTGAAATTCTATTGATTATAACTGACTGTGAGAATAAATCCTGAATTAATTTATTATTATGACACAGTTTTGCAGTGAAAATATAATTTTGATAATTATATTTATTACCTGATAGAAAACTAAATAATTTTGATATGATCCATCAATTAAGGATATCACTGACTGGTACTGAGCCTGAAATCTGGCGGAGTTTTAAAATAAACAGCAATTCTACATTTGAAGAATTGCATATTGCCATTCAAGTTGTTATGGGGTGGGATAATAGTCATCTTTACGAGTTTAAAAACAAGGATTTTATAATCGGAAAAGAATACGATGATGATTATGTCAATGAAAAACTGATCCCATCTGATTCCATTGCCATTGAAGATGTTTTATTGCGTAAGAAATCCAATATTATCTATACTTATGATTTTGGGGATAGCTGGCATCATGAAGTTGTTGTTGAAAACATTATAAATGATGAAGTTTTATTATATCCTGTCTGTTTAAAGGGTGAAATTAATTGTCCGCCAGAGGACTGTGGAGGAATTTGGGGTTATTACAACCTGCTTGATATTATTAAAGATAAGAAACATCCTGAATATAGAGACTGGATTGATTGGGTCGGCAAGGATTATGACCCGGATCAATTTGATCCCAAAGTTGTGAACAAGGTTCTATCCCAAATGAAAATCAGTAGAAAAAAGAAAAAATAATGTGTTATAAGTTTTCCTCAATGAATTCCGTCATTTTTGTGTATAGATGAATAGTGGCTTTTCCCCCGTAAATGCCATGATTCCGGTTAGGATAGAACTGCATGTCAAATTGCTTGTTATTTTCAATCAGTTTCTGAACGAGTTCAACCGAGTTCTGAAAATGTACATTATCATCAGCCATTCCATGGACAAGCAGAAGTTTCCCTTTCATCTTCTGGACATGATTTATGGGTGAATTATCATCATAACCGGCGGCATTTTCCTGGGGAGTACGCATAAACCTCTCGGTATAAACAGAATCATAGTACCTCCAGTTGGTTACCGGGGCTACCGAAATAGCCATTTTGAACACATCGGCTCCCTCGAAAAGGCATAGAAGGCTCATATACCCACCATAACTCCAGCCAAACATTCCGATCCGCGATGCGTCGATATAGGGAAGCTTTCCAAACCAGAGTGCAGCATCGATCTGATCCTGAGTTTCATACTTTCCCAATTGCATGTAGGTGGCTTTTCTGAATTCTTCCCCGCGTCCATCAGTCCCCCTCCCATCAACACAAACCACGATATAACCTTTCTGCACCAGCATCTGAAACCAGATATCGGAAAAGGAAAACGAATTGGTAACACTTTGCGATTGAGGTCCTCCATATACATACATGAAAAGAGGGTATTTTTTCGTGGGATTAAAATCAGACGGCTTCATTAGCCAGGCGTTAAGATTTACACCATCGCGCGCTGGAACAGACAGGAATTCAGGCGTAACGAAATTGTATTCCTTCATTTTCTCAGTAAGTTCTGAGTTATCCTCAAGAATACGGATTTGCTTACCCTTTGAATCGTGCAGGGTATATTTTGCCGGACTTCCGGCTGTTGAATGATTTAAAATATAATACTTAAAATTGCTGCTGAATTCAGCTTTGTTCCAGCCGTCAACTGCACTTATTCTGGTCTTCCTGCCTGCATCAATCCGAATGGAATAAACGTCCTGCTGAATAGTACCCCTCTCATGTGAAAGATAATAGATTGTGCCTGTTTTGTCATCGAAACCAATAAATCCGCAAACATCAAAATCCCCTGAAGTGATCGGTTTTATTTCCTTTTTAACGAAATTATACAGGTAAAAATGGTACCAGCCATCCCGTTCTGACTGGATAATAAAATTCTGTCCATCAGGAAGATATACAACAGAATTATCAGTGGGCTCATTAATATATTTTTCATTCTTCTCAGTAAAAACCACTTCGGTTTCTCCTGTAGTTGCATCGGCATGCAATATATCCAGTACATTCTGCAAACGGTTAAGCCTGAGCAAACTTAGCTTTTCGGGATCTTTTGTCCAAAATATTCTACCGATATACTGATCTGTTTCATGGCCGGCATCTATTTCGACGGTTATACCTGTTATAAGATTATAGGTATGAATGGTTACGACAGAATTCTCTTCCCCGGCTTTTGGATATTTGAATTTATATTCCTCCGGGTAAAGATCTTTGTACATCGCCATAGTGAATTCTTTAACTCCCGACTCATCAAAACGGTAAAAGGCAATTTTTTTGCTATCGGGCGACCAGGCAAATCCTTTTGCAAAACCGAACTCCTCCTCATAAACCCAATCCGTAGCTCCATTTATAATTTTATTGATTTCACCGTCGGATGTTATCTGCGTTTCCGACATATTCTCCACATCCGTAACAAAAAGATTATTATCCCTTACAAAGGCAACTTTTTTTCCATCGGGGGAGAAAGAAGCTAACTGTTGCTTACCCTTTAAGGATAGGGGCTTTAGTTCTTTCTTGTCCAAATTATAAATAAAATAATCAGCCCGGTATGATCGTCTGTAAATTCTTTCTTTTGAAGTACTTAAAAGGAGTTTCTTTTCATCCGCACTAAATTCATAGTCGCTGATTCCCTTAATGTTTCCATCAACCGGTTTAAAAATTACATCCACTTTTTCACCGCTGGCATAGTTCCACCGGGTAATACTGTTTTCTTCCTCGAGGGTAGTATAAAATAAGCCATCGTTCATGGAACGAATCTTATCGATTGAGTTTGGGTAAAATGTATAGTTTTTGTAAATATCGTCAAGGCTTATCTTACCTTTTTGGTCCTGGGCGGATAAATTAAGAGAACAGATTATTAAGAATAGCAGTAAATACATGTGTTTCAGGAGAGATTTCATATAGGAGCTTTTGTTGTTTCAGGTAATAAATATAAAAGAAATTCGGGAAAAAAAGGGCGTTAGGGCTAAAAAACCTTCAGCCTTGATACCTTCAATCAAAATACCTTATTCTAACTAAAACCTATTCGCAATAAAACCCCCGTCAACCGCTATACACTGACCGGTTATGTAGGATGAGGCCTGCATTGCGAGGAATGCAGCTAAAGCAGCGACTTCGGAAGGTTGTCCGATTCGTTTCATGGGAGTTTTTTCAAGGATGGCGGTAAGATACTCTTTGTTTTTCAGTACCTGCTCGGCCAGCGGGGTTTGTATGTACCAGGGAGAAATGGCATTTACACGGATATGATCCGCTGCCCACTCAACGGCCAGGTTTGCAGTCATCTGGTTCAGAGCAGCTTTGGACATCCCATAAACTATTCCGGTTCGCATATGCCCGTATCCTGCCACTGATGAAATATTTATTATTGTCGCGTCACCTGATGCTTTAAGCAGGGTATGAAGTTTCATACTCAGATTAAATGCAGCATGAAGGTTGGTATTAAAAATCAGCGAGTATTCTTCTTCATTATAATCTTTAGCGGCTTTCCGTATATTGGTCCCTACATTATTAACCAATATATCAAGACTTTTCCACCGGCTGTTTATTTCAGCAACCAACTTTGCGCATTCAGACGGTAAACTGATATCGATGGAGGAAAAATGCAGACGATCCTTTTCAAAAATGAATTTCTCTTCCATTTGCTTCAGCTCTTCCGACGTTCTCGCAATAACATGAACTTCGGCTCCGTGTGCCAGAAATTCTTCAACAATAGCCCTGCCAATACCTTTGGTACCACCTGTTACCAGGGCTTTTTTATTTTTTAAAGTCCATCGTTCCATATTATTTTAAATATTTAACTGATTCACTTTTTATAAAATCCCAGGCCTTTTGGACATGTTCCCGGGTAACTGATGTCTGACCTATCTGCATCCGAAGAAAAACTGTTCCGTTAACTTTTGTGTGGGAAAGATACAATTTTCCTGTCGAATTAATGTGATGTAAAAATTTCATATTCAGAATGTTAACATCTTCATTTTCGATTGCGCTACCGGGTGAAATTGAAAAACATACCAGGGCCAGATTCTGGGGTTCATACAGTTGAAATCCCCGGGTATGCCTGATCTGGGAAGCCAGCTCACCTGCCCAAAGAATATGATCTGAAATTTTCTTCTGAATACCTTCAACTCCCATCTCCCTGATCACAAACCAGAGTTTCAGCGCCCGGAATCGCCTGCCCAGCTGAATTCCCCAATCCCGGTAATTATTAACTTTATTATCGGGACGTGTTTTCAGGTATTCAGGAAGAATCTCAAAGGTCTTTATAAGCGTTTCCTTATCCTTCACAAAATAGGCAGAACAATCGAAGTTGGTAAACATCCACTTGTGGGGATTAAAAACATAGCTGTCGGCATTTTCTATACCTTCAATTAAATAACGATACTCAGGTAAAACCATAGCAGAACCGGCATAAGCCGCGTCTATATGCAGCCATACTTTGTATTTACGGCAAACTTCAGCAATTGCTTTTACAGGATCCAAAGCCACTGTACCGGTGGTTCCTACCGCGGCAACAACGCAGGTTGGTACTAATCCATCTTGTATATCCCGGCGGATGGCATCTTCCAGTTTCACGGGATTCATGGCAAGCTTATCATCGACTTCTATTTTGCGAAGATTTTCGCGCCCTATTCCTGAAATCTGAACTGCTTTTTCAACTGATGAATGAGCTTCGGTACTGCAATAGATCCTGTAGTTATTTGTTTCAAAACCCTTGTTGTTTATTGAAAAAGCGCTTTCCTTTTCGCGTGCCGAGAGTATAGCAACCAGGGTTGAAGAAGAAGCTGAATCCTGGATCACTCCCTCAAATTTCTCAGGAATACCTGTCATCTTTTTAAGCCAGTTCATTACCATTTCTTCCAGCTCAGCTGCCGCGGGGGAGGTTTCCCAAACCATACACTGGGCGCCCATCGTTGCTGTCATCATTTCAGCAAGCACAGATGGATAGCTGGAATTCGCAGGAAAATACGCGAAGAAATCCGGACTTTGCCAGTTTGTTATCCCGGGTAAAATAATACGGTTTACATCGTCGATTATAGTTTGCATGCTTTCGCTTTTCGCGGGAGGTGTATCTGCAAGCTGCTTAAATATTTCGCCAGGATTAACGAGGCTTTTAACAGGCCTTTCTTCAATATTCTGCAAATAGTCGGCCATCCAGTCTGCCACTTCATGCGCATATTTCCGGAATTGTTGATTATCCATATTCAAGGATTTATTATTTGATTCCCATTCATTTGCAATAGTGATGCTAAGGTATCGGGAATTGTGCAAAATAAAAAATAAGTAAAAATTCAGCAACCGGAATATTTGATAATTTTGACCCTTTCTTTGGCACGTTATTTGAATTTTATCGGTTAATTGCAAATCTAATACGCTGAATTATGAAAAAGATAATACTCCTTCTCGTTACGATCCCTTTGCTTCTGGCAAGTTGCAGCAAGGATCCTTTCGCCGATTTTACAGTTTCTGATACAGTTGTCGGAATCGGCGAAGTCATTTTTTTTACTAACCGTTCCATTGATGCACAGAGCTTTGAATGGGATTTTGGGGATGGATTTGTTACAAATAAATTCAATACTTCACATTTCTACGATATCGATGGAACCTATACCATTAGCCTGAAAGCCATTTATAAAAATCGTGAGGATATTGCGTATCTGACAGTATCGGTTATTGATGCAAGTATCGAAATAACGGTTGAAGAATACTACGAACCGTTCTATCTGGTTGAAGACATCAGTGTTATTTTATATCCGAGTGTTAAGGACTGGGAAAATTTTACAAACAAAATACAGGAAAAGTTTACCAACAGCAGCGGGGTTGTACGTTTTGATCATCTTGCCGCCCAAAGATATTACGTGGATGTCTGGGGTCCAAATCATAACAATTACGCTCTTGCCGAGGAGGATGTCGGTTTTATTGAAACTCCTGTTTTAGTACCCGGAACCGTTACCTACTGGACTGCCCTGGTCGATTATTATCCCGATGGAAAAAAATCTGCACTCAGCCGCTTTGAAGTAAAAGCACAGAGGAAAATTGAGGCTGCAGGGCATGCACCGAGAAGATCAGGTGACAGGATGAAGTAATTTTCAAATTGAATCACTCTTTGTTCCCGATTTAATTTACTTATTTTGCAGATCATTTAAAACGATAAGAATCGGATGGCAAAAGAACTCACTACCCGGGACGATAATTACTCCCAGTGGTATAACGACCTGGTAATTAAAGCTGACCTCGCGGAAAATTCTGCAGTAAGAGGTTGTATGGTAATTAAACCCTATGGCTATGCCATTTGGGAGAAAATGCAGGCTGCACTTGATAAGATGTTTAAAGATACAGGTCATTCCAATGCCTACTTCCCGCTATTTATCCCCAAATCGTTTTTTAGTAAAGAAGCCAGTCATGTGGAAGGTTTCGCCAAGGAATGCGCCGTAGTTACTCATTACCGTCTCAAACATGATGATGTAAATGGCGGTGTCATGGTCGATCCCGACTCCAAACTGGAAGAAGAACTTATCATTCGCCCCACTTCAGAGACGATCATCTGGAACACCTATAAAAACTGGATTCAGAGTTACCGTGACCTTCCACTTCTGATCAATCAATGGGCAAATGTAGTTCGCTGGGAGATGAGAACACGTTTGTTCCTCCGTACGGCTGAATTCCTCTGGCAGGAAGGACATACCGCTCATTCCTCCATGCAGGAAGCGGTAGAAGAAACCATGAGAATGGTGCATGTTTATGCCGATTTTGCAGAGAATTTTATGGCCATGCCGGTAATTATCGGGAGAAAGAGTGAAAACGAACGGTTTGCAGGCGCCATCGACACCTTTTGCATCGAAGCTCTGATGCAGGATGGTAAAGCTTTGCAGGCCGGTACTTCACATTTTCTCGGACAGAATTTCGCCAAAGCGTTTGATGTTCAGTTTACCAGCAAAGAAGGTAAACTGGAATACGTTTGGGCTACATCATGGGGAGTATCTACCCGTCTTGTAGGAGCCGTTGTGATGGCTCATTCAGATGATCACGGCCTGGTCCTTCCTCCAAAACTTGCACCCATTCAGGTGGTCATTGTTCCTATTTACAAGGCATTGGATCAGTTGCCAGAGCTGAATGCTGTTTCTGAAAAGATTAAAAAAGAGCTCGAATCTAAAGGAATTTCGGTGAAATACGATAACCGCGATACCCAAAAACCCGGATGGAAATTCGCCGAATATGAATTAAAAGGGGTTCCTGTACGTCTGGCCCTTGGTCCAAGAGATCTTGAAAACAACAGTATTGAAGTTGCCCGACGCGATACCCTTGAAAAAAAGGTTCTTCCCCGGGAAAACATAGCAATCTATGTTGCGGATCTTCTTGATGAAATTCAGAAAAACATATATTTAAAAGCCTTGAAATTCAGGGAAAACAATACTACTGTTGTTTCTTCGTGGGATGAGTTCAAAGAAGTTCTCGACAATAAAGGCGGTTTTATTTCCGCTTACTGGGATGGGACTACCGAAACCGAAGTGAAAATTAAGGAAGAAACCAAAGCGACTATCCGCTGTATACCCTTGGACAGTGAGGAAAATTCAGGGACAGATATATACAGCGGGAAACCGGGGAAATTTAAGGTGTTATATGCCAGGGCATATTGACCCTAATCCTTCCCCTCACCCTGGGGTCGGGGAGGTCAATCAAACACGATCGTCTTTCTGCCATTCAAAAGCACCCGGTGCTCTGCATGGAAATAAACCGCTCTTGCCAGAACAATCCTTTCCAAATCCCTGCCCTTTCGGATCAGGTCTTCGGTGGTATCGCGGTGTGAAATCCTGACAATATCCTGTTCAATGATCGGCCCTTCATCGAGGTCTTCGGTTACGTAATGACTGGTGGCTCCAATAATCTTGACTCCCCTCTCATATGCCTGTTTATATGGATTTCCACCCATAAAGGCCGGGAGAAAAGAATGATGGATATTAATAATTTGTCCGGGGTATATCTTTATGAAATTCCCCGACATAATCTGCATATAACGAGCAAGGACAACTGTATCAATATTATTGAGAGCAAGGAGTTCCAATTCCTTCTTCTCCTGCTCAATTTTGGTTTCGGGGGTTACCGGGAATATATGAAACGGGATTCGGTGATAATCGGCCATGGGCTTAACATCAGGATGGTTCGATATAATAAGTGGAATTTCTACCGGGTAATCCGCAAGTCTTTGCCGCCATAAAAGCTCCTGCAAACAATGTTCATACCGGGAAACAAAAACAGCGATCCGTAGCTTTCTTCCCTTAAAGTGAATCTTCCAGGTTGCGCCCAGTTCATTCGCAAGGGGTGCAAATGCTTCCTCCAGTCGGGCGGGAGGAATTCTAAAATTCTCCATATCCCAAACCACCCTGAAAAAAAATATTTTCTCAAAGGTGTCGACATGCTCGTAAAGAGAAATGATGTTTCCTCCTCCATCGGAAATAAAACCGGAGATACGGGCTACAAGTCCTTTACTATCGGGGCAGGAAAGCAAGAGGATGGCTTTGCTTGTTGGCATATTGTGAAATTTGCGTAAACTTACAAAAAAGCCAATGCTTTTAGTATGGTTTTCGAATGAAAAATTTAACCCATCATAAGAAAAAATCTTTACTGATGGGATAATAAGAAAATGCAAAAATCAGTCATCAAAATTAGATCAGACTTTTTTCAGCTCTATTAGTGTTATTTCCGGTGGAGTTCCTACACGGCCCGGGAAAGCAATATAACCGATTCCTATATTTACGTAAAGATGCTGCTTCCCTTCCGTATATAATCCGGCCCAGCGCGGATATTTCATTTTTACAGGGCTCCATCGCCAACCGGGAATGCGGATGGCGAACTGCATTCCGTGAGTATGCCCGGAAAGCGTAAGATCAATATTGGTTTTATTTATAACTTCAGCATCCCAATGTGAAGGATCGTGCGACATAAGGATTTTAAAGGATGAATCCTTTACCGGATCGAGTGATTTTTTCAGGTCGCCATATTGCGGAAAAGGAGGTAATCCCCAGTTTTCAACTCCAATAAGCGCAATTTCATCGCCGTCCTTCTGAAGTTTTACAGAGTCATTGCGTAAAAGATTGAAGCCAATGGATTTATGATGTGCATACAGGTCTTCCATATTTTTCCGGAGCTGTTCTTTCGATGACCATTGGTAATACTCCCCGTAATCATGATTTCCAAGAATTGAAAACTTACCCAATTTAGCTTTCAGTTTTTGGAGGAGTGGAATAAATTCCTCCGCTTCAGTTGCAATGTTATTTACCAGATCACCTGTAAAAAGGATATAATCAGCATTTTGCCTGTTGATAAGCTCAATAGCTTTTTCAACCATTTTCGGATTACCCGCAAAACTCCCGATGTGAAAATCGCTTATCTGTAAAATTTTTATCCCATTAAACGCTTCAGGAAGATTTGGAAACTTAAGAGCAATTTTCGTGACTTTAAAGTTATATCGTCCTTTCCATATCCCCCAGATAATAGAAAAGAAGGGTATTGCGGCAATTATTATTCCGGCCTGTAGTAAAAATTCAGAACGGCTTATTTTCAGGGCTCCTGAAGAAATGCTTTCATTGGATGGAAAAAGTAAGGATATTATTTTCGCGAAAAGACCTGCAATATCGTTTATCAACTGAAAAAAAATGAAAAACAATTTGGGTACATAAAACAATACAAAAAATCCCATAAAAAAAGCAATATTGCGATATGCTTCCTCATAGCTGAAGTTTTTAAATGTTAATGAGAACCAGATAAGCCAAACAAAACCAACCAGTGAAACCATCCAGAATGCAGTTCCGATAATGATTCTTTGACGACCTGCCAGACTCTGCGTAAGCGTCGATATACCGCGGAAAGTATAAAGATCAGTAAGAATGATAAATACTGAAAGAATTATCATGAAAAATACAGGCTGTCGCATAATGATCCTATTATAAAATTCAAAGATTGATGCAAAAGGAAACAAAATAACAAAAATTTACAAATAAAGTTTTAGGGCGTAAAACGAAAATCAGATTAATTCTCTGGCAGATTTAAGAAATGCAGACGGTCGTACGAATTTACTAATTCATGGTATTACTGTGACCGCTTTCGTAAAACCTGGAATAGTTTGAAACGAAGAAAATCTTAAGGTTTTGTTTTATAGGTTTTGTAGTGTAAATTTGAAATTTCAAAAAAAGATGGGAAGAACCAGGGAAAAAGATACAAAAGAGTATACTGACCGGGTAAATGGAAAAGTCATAATCTTATTCATTTTCGCCTTTTTCATTTGTGGATTCCCTATTGTTATTGCCCAGCAAATAGTTGAAATCCCTGATTCCCTTCATAATCCAAAAGGCAGGAAGGAATACGATGCCGGTAATTTGCGTTCTAAGATATTTTTTGATACTATCCGTTCTTTATCCTCTAAAAACAGATGGATAAATGAGCTGCAAAATAGTGTAATTCGTCCTCCGCAGGAAAAAATAACAGATACACTTCCGACGTTGAGAGGGGAGCTTGAATTTCTGCAATATGAAGGTCTGATCATCAGAAATATTCGTTTTGTAAAGGTTGATGTTTTTGGAGCCACAATCCTCGACACAGCCTCACATGCTTTAACCTGGCTTGAGAAAAAAGGTAACTCAGTACACGTCAAAACAAATAACAAAATTCTGGAAAGGCATCTTCTCATCAGGGAGGGTGATGTTATCGATCCACGAATCCTTGCTGACAATGTACGCCTTTTCCGTGATCAGAGCTATATCGAAGATGCAAGGATTATTGTTGAGCCATTATCCTTGATGGAAGGCTTTGCCGATATTGCAGTTATCATCAAAGATCAGTGGTCAAAAGCCTTTTATGTTGAATTAAGTGATATTAATGCAGGACACCTGGAAGTATGGGACCGGAACATATTTGGCACAGGTAATGAAATTCAGAATAATATTCATTGGGATCCTGAAAAATCAAATACATGGGGCTATGAAGCCATTTATAATAACCGTAATATCCTGGGAAGCTTCATAGATGGGAAATTTCAATATACGAATGTTTTTGATACTGAGTCATATGGCTTGCAATTTAACCGGAAATTCTATACCCCCAATACTAAATATGCCGGCGGCGCTTCAACTTTTCATTTAAGTTCCATTCAGAATATCTGGAATTCCGATTCCGGATTCTTTTCTCAACGGGTAAGCAACAATAAAACAGATATCTGGATAGGCCGGTCTTTCAAACTTAATAAAAACGCGGAACTCATTAAAAAAAGGTTAAACCTGATCCTGGCAACAAGATTTTACAAGGAAAATTATTTCGACAGACCTGAGGTAAGTAGTCGGATGTATTATGAATTCCATGATAAATCCGTATGGCTGAATACGTTTGCCCTCTCATCCCAGAGTTTTTATCAGAGTAACCTGATATATAGTTTCGGTCGTACCGAGGATATTCCCATCGGATCACTGCTAAACTTCACTTTCGGACCTGAATTCGGAGAATTTGATGACCGGATGTATGCCTCCCTGAATTTTGCCAGAAGTGATTATTTGACCAACATTGGATATTGGTATTTTCAGATCGGAGAAGGTGGCTTTTTTACAAAAACCGGGAATTTTGAACAGGCAATGTTTCAGCTCCAACTCAAATATTTCACCAATCTTTTCATCTATAACAGGTTTAAATTCAGACAGTTTATAAATATTGGATTTACCAAGGGAATTAAACGATTTGAAGATGACCGGATCAATATAAACGATAAATACGGTTTAAGGGGATTTAATGAACCCAATGTTGTCGGGCAACAAAGGTTCACGTTGAATATGGAAACTGTAACGTTTAGTCCATGGTATATTTATGGTTTTCGTTTTACTTTCTTCGGTTATATTGATTTTGCTTTACTGGGATCTGAGTCTGCGAATCTCATTTACGAAGATGTTTATACAGGCCTTGGTATCGGAACCCGGATAAAAAACGAACGTTTGGTATTTCCCACATTTTCTTTACGTTTTGGATTTTATCCTAATTTAAATGACATGCCAATCAGCGAAAGGTTTCATTTTTCCGGTGAACCAAGATTAAAACCCAATAACT
>CAYGFI010000020.1:13794-43074 GCA_964349045.1 uncultured Chitinophaga sp. | reverse complement strand
TCCATGAGAAACAACTTAATATACAATAACATAGCTCAAATATTTTCTCATGAAATCTTATCTGAAAATGTCTACAATCCTTTTTATTTCAAAAAAAAAATACTGCAGTAATATACTGCTTGTATCATTTCTATTCTTGTTCAGCAGCATATCAAATGCTCAGCTCAATAGTGGTTTGAAACACAAAGGTTTTCGCGCAGCCGTTGTAAAGGTCAATATTACTCCGGATGACTCACAGTATATGCTTGGTTACAGCCCGCGGAAATCAGAATCAATCCTTGATTCAATCTATCATCGCATAGTAGTTATTGATGATGGCAAAATGCAGTTTGTTCTCGCTTCAACAGAAATCTGTGTTGCAAATTCCGCGGAGTATGACCGTATCGCATTAAAGATATACAAACAGTTAGGGATCAATCCTCAGAATTTCTGGTGGACAACCACACATACTCATTCAGCGCCTGAAGTTGGACCGGCAGGACTAGATTCACTTTTCCTTGGAGAGAGATACCAGCACGAAAGAGATTTAAAATACGCAGCCTTGGTTGAAACCCGTTTATTAAATGGCATTAAGGAAGCCCAGCAGAAACTTGAACCGGCAAAATTAGGCGTTGGTTGGGGACATTCACAGGCAAATATCAACCGTAGAGCAAAAGATATAGATGGCGTGGCTTTTCTTGGTATGGACCCGGATGGAGCAACGGACAGGAAAATAGGAATAATACGTCTTGATAAAGTAGATGGTAGTCCGCTTGCAATAATTGTTAACTATCCGATTCATGGCACTGTACTGGGAAATACTACTTGCATAAGTGCAGATGTACAGGGTGTTGTTTCAGAGTATGTACAACAAATCCTTGGAGCGCCTTGTCTCTTTATTAATGGAGCAGCTGGTAACCTTGCTCCTTTATATAGTGTCGGAAAAAACATTGATGACCCTTTTCTCAAACAATTCAGGACAATGTTAGGGGATAAGGTCTTAGAAGCAAATAGCAGGATAACAACAACAACAAAGGAAGTTGCCTTATACACCCAGGAAATCATTGTTGAGACTCCACGTAAGAAAGAATTAGGCTGGCCTTCAACCTTTGGTAAATATACACGCACCACAATATCGGGAGAAAACCTGGTCAGGGTACCCATACAATTCCTGAGAATTAATGATGATATCGCAATATGGAACTCGCCATGCGAGATGTTTTGCGAGATATCTAACGAAGTTCGCAACCGGTCGCCTTTCCCTTATACATTTTACTATGGATACGCAAACGGATGGTTAGGTTATCTCCCGACTGAAGAAGAGTGGTCGCATAATGGATATGAGCCGTCTGTTTCTCCATTTACCCCTTCGGCCGCAAAGGATGTTACTGAATCAGTAGTTGCAGTTCTTCAGGGTGATCTGCGGAGTCAAAATCCTGTGCTTTCAGATGATAAATATATTCTGGCTCAAACAAATAATAGTCTGGACAATAATATTTACACAACAAAGCCGGCCATCTGTATTGTTGGGAATAGTACCATAGCAGAATACGCCGGGGGAGAGTCTGTAGCTAAAATTATGAATATTTCCTCGGCTTACAATATTACAGATATTTCTAAGCCCGGTTTTACAATATATCAGGAGGATTCCGTATGGAGAAAGTTACCGGGAAGTTTAAAACAATCGTTCAATTACGTTTTTATCCAGGTTGGACTAAATGATCTGAACCCTGAAGAGTCTGCCTCAAAAGCTCTTAAAAGGTATCAATCATTAATTAATATAATACGCAGCGAAACTAATGAATCCTGCAGGATTATTACCTGTTCAATGACACCTTGCAAGCAGCGCTTACTTAATGTATATGGCAATACCAATGGGCTAGATGCTTATAAAAAATGGCTTGAAATGAATACAGCGATAATTGGAAGCGGTCCGGGCAAAATTACTAATTTAGATTCCTATTGTAACTCTCACACAAATAAATTAAGTGATGGTAATGGGAATTTAGCCTTTGCCTACGATACAGGTGACGGTATACACCAAACAACTTTAGCCCGCCAAATTATTGCAAATGAATGGATGGCAAAAATAATGTGGTTTAATGATAGAAGATAGTTGACGACATGTTCAAATGCTTTTTTCAATGCAGAATAAAAAATCAATAATTATTCTTGTCAATTTTGTATTCTTCAAGGTAGGACTGATAGTTTCAATGACAGGTGCCTTGTTGCCCAATATTATCCGGGACTTCAACCTTAGTTATACTGCTGCCGCAATTTTGCCTCTAGCCTACTTTATTTCTTTTGGCGTATTTGCTATTCCAGCCGGCATTCTTATTGAAAAATTTTCCTATAAAAAGGTACTATTGTCTTCTTATTTGCTTGGTACTATAGGAACATTAATTTTTGCTTATTTTCAAAACTATTACAGTTGTATAATTGCATTATTTATTATTGGCTGTTCACTATCGACTGCACAAGTAGTGGTTTTCCCTCTGCTTCGTGAGGCTGTTGGAGCCAAAAAGCTTGCCTATCATTCCACATTTAATCAGCTTTTATATGGGGCCGGAGCATTGGGAAGTCCCTTTTTATTCACACTTATTATCAGCGGGATATCAGAAAGGTCAACCGCCTTTCCGTTTAATATTCTGCACTATTTAAGTGCAGGCTCCTATACCTGGACAACTGTTTACTGGGTATTCTTCCTGTTTTTTGCCGCATCAATAGTGATAATACTATTTATAAAATTCCCAGCAGTTCACCTGAGCGAAGACGAGAAGATTGGTGATAGCAGTTCATTTAAAGAACTGTTCTCAAATAAATATGTGATATTATTTTTTTTAGCCCTTTTTTCCTATGCAGCATGTGAACAGGGAAATGGCAATTGGCTGACACAGTTTTTGTTTAAATACCATTCAGTTGATCCGCAGACAACAGGTGCTAAAGTTTTGTCAGGATATTGGTTACTGCTTACCATTGGCTGCGGTCTGGGGATGATTTTATTAAAGTATTTCGACAGCAGAAAAGTACTTCTTGCTTTTGCATTCAGTTCTATAATCAGTCTTTGTTTAGCAGTTTTCGGTTTTGGTAAACTGTCGATACTGGGATTCCTTCTCTTAGGTTTATCCCATTCTGTTATGTGGCCGTTGATTTTAGCATTAGCTATGAATTCTGTAAAGAAGCATCATGGGTCACTTTCCGGGATATTATTTGCAGCAAGCACAGGGGGTGCATTCGGATCAGTTATGGTTGGACGAATTGGGGATTTAGCCGGTTTACGGATGGGATTGTTTTTCTTAATAGTTTGCTATCTGATGGTTACAAGTGTTTATTTTTGGTCGAAATCAAGTATTAAAAATTAAATAAAACATTTATAATTTAAAAAAGGAGGTAATTATGCCAGGTCCGGGAGCATATTGGTTTGGAAAAGAAGAAGAACAAGCCGTAATGGAAGTAATAAAAAGCGGTTATCTTTTCCGTTATGGTAGCGAAAGCGATCCAAAGTTTCTTCATAAGGTATCAACCTTAGAAAAAGAATTTGCCAGATACTGTAAAGCTAAATTTGCTTTGGCAACTTCATCTGGAACTTCATCATTGGTTGCATCGGCCTTAGCATTAGGGCTAAAACCCGGAGATGAAATTATTGTTCCGGCATATACATTTGTTGCAAGTTACACATCGGTTATTTTTGCAGGATTTGTACCGGTATTATCAGAAATAGACGAAAGTCTTACTCTTGATCCTGATGATATTGAACACAGAATAACTCCACGAACAAAAGCGATCATGCCTGTACATATGCTTGGAAATCCATGTGATATGGACAGAATTATGGCAATCGCCAGGAAACACAATCTCTTTGTCCTTGAGGATTCCTGCCAGGCTGCAGGCGCTTCTTACAAAGGAAAGAAAGTTGGTACTATCGGAGATATTGGAGCATTCTCACTCAATATTTTTAAAACAATCAACAGTGGTGACGGTGGTTTGGTTGTGACTAATGATGATAAACTTTACGAAACTTCCTTTAGCGTTCATGACCAGGGACATAAACCAAACCGGTTTGGAGTGGAAGTTGGAAATCGTAATGTACTCGGATTAAACTTTCGGATTAATGAACTTACTGCAGCTGTTGCTCTTGCACAGCTGGGTAAGATTGACAAAATTATCAAAACCCTTCATGAAAAACGTTCAAAATTCAAAAAACTTATTTCTACAGCCAAAGGATTTAAATTCAGAACACTAAATGATCCGGAAGGAGATTGCGCTACCTTATGTACAGTTATTTTCAATACAAAAGAGCAGGCAACAAAAGTTTCAAAAACTCTTGGCTCAAAAACTGTCGATCAGAGCGGCTGGCATGTATATGCCAATATGGAACATGTTTTGAACCATCTGAAGAATGTTGGTCAACCCCACACCAAAGGCTCGTATCCCAAAACTGATGATATTCTGAGCCGCTCTATGAATATAAGTATTGGTGTTGTTGATGGCGGACTTGGAGCCGGATGGGGTATAAACATTAATTCATCTGATGCTGAAATTGAAACTGCTGCTAAACAGTTTATTGATGCTTGTAAATAAGAAATTTTTAAACAATTAAATCTTACTGCAAATGCAAAAGAAAGAGATACGTGTAGCGCTTATAGGGCACCAGTTTATGGGAATTGCACATTCTAATGCTTTCCGCAATGCCGCAACGTGGATAGATCTTCCCGTTAAAATAGCCATGAAGTGCTTGTGTGCCAATGATACACCTGAGAACCTTAAATTGTTTGCTGATAAATATGGATGGGAAAGTATTGAGACAGACTGGCGAAAAGTTGTTGAACGTGAAGATATCGATCTGATAAGTATTGCAACTCCAAATTATTTGCACAAAGAGATCGCTCTTGCCGCTGCTATTAACGGAAAACATATTTTATGCGAAAAGCCATTGGCGAATAACCTGGCTGACTCGAAAGAAATGCTTGAAGCGGTTAACAAAGCCGGGGTAAAGCATTGCTGTGGTTTCTCCTATCGGTTTACTCCTTCACTTGCTCTGGCACGTCAACTCGTACAGGATGGAAGAATCGGGAATATTTACCATGTTTTTGTGAGATATGCACAAGATTGGATCAGAGATCCTAACTTCGGAATGGTTTGGCGTTTTGATAAGAAAATAGCGGGATCAGGTCCTCTTGGCGACCTTAGTGCCCACTCGATCGATGCTGCCAGGTTTGTAACCGGACTTAAATTCAAAGAAGTCTGCGGAAATCTGCAAACTCTTATCAAGGAGAGGCCCATGGACAGTAATTATCCGAATGGCCCAAAAGGGAAAGTTACAGTAGATGATGTTGCGCAGTTTCTTGTGAATTTTGAGGGGGGGGCTACCGGGTGCTTTGAATCAACACGCCTGGCTACCGGCCGCAAAAACTATAACACGATTGAGGTCAATGGTGAAAAAGGTTCCATTTTCTGGAATTTCGAAGACCAAAACTACCTGTTATTTTACGACAATCAGCAATCACCAACGGAAGCAGCATTCAAAAAGATTAATGTGACTCATGATGTTCATCCCTATAAGGGTGGCTGGTGGCCCCAGGGACATGGTATTGGTTATGCCGACTCTTTCGTTATTGAAATCGCTGAATTTATACGTTCAATAGCGGAAAACAGACCCTTTAGTCCAAGTTTTGAAGACGGGGTGAAATGTCAGGAAGTATTGGAAGCAATCGGGCAATCCAGCCTTGAACGTTCCTGGAAAACGATTAATTAGCAATAAAAACATTTATATGCAAGCAAGGCTTATGGTAAGGCAGGTCATCTGCATTATATTATGCATGATAACCATTCAGTGCTCAACTAAAAAGGAGCCCCTTACAGTTATCACTTCATCTCTTTCCGGAGACAGACTTTCTAAACAGGAAGATTCATTTTTTACTGTTGATAATGCTTCTGACCTGCCTGTTATTAAAGTGAATGAAGATAGTATCTTTCAAAAGATTGATGGATTCGGTGCCACTTTTAATGAAGCAGGCATGATTTGCCTCAACGCTCTCCCGGCAGAAGAAAAAGAGAATGTGCTGAAATCATTGTTTGATCCGGTTAATGGATCTGGTTTTTCTCTTATGAAATCGCCCCTTGGCGCCTGTGATTTTGCATCCGCCGGACCCTGGTTTTCACATAATGATACCATTGGTGATACTCTCATGACTAACTTCTCCATTGAAAGAGATTTAGGCCCGGATGGACAAATAACTTTTATAAAAAGTGCTCGGAAATATGGTTCGTTTGAACTTGAAACTCCTATGGATTTTGCACCTGACTGGATGTATGTAGATTTGAAAAAGGGAGACAAAACAATCAGAAAAGAATACTACTCCGCTCTTGCCCTGTATTTATCAAAATTTGTCAAAACATATGCCGAAAATGGAATTATTATCGACTACCTGCCGGTTTTTAACGAGCCCGGGTGCTACACAACAATCACTTTAAAAGAAATAGGTGAATTATTGAAAAATCATGTTGGCCCGCACTTTAAAGCAGAAGGTCTGACAACAAAACTTCAGCTGGGACAAACCATGCAGCGTGATGAAGCCCTGCGGACATTTCCGCCGGTTTTGAATGATTCTACTGTAGCCCCTTGGATTAGCGGCCCGGTCACTTTTCATGGATATGATTACATAAATTTCTCAGATCTTACTGAACTACATAAGCAATTACCTGGTCATCAACTCTGGATGACAGAAATTTGCTATGCAGGTTCGAACTGCTGGCCTCCAGGTTTCAACGGCTTAAAAGCTTTACCAAAATATGAGTTTTCAGATGGCGAATTCTGGGGCAACATGATCGTGAACGATATGAAGAATTGGGTGTCAGGCTGGATATACTGGAATATGATTCTTGACCAGAATGGCGGGCCATGGCTCGTTTCGGATGAGCATGGAGATCCCAATCCTAATATTCAGCATCCGGTGGTAATAGTTAACAGAGAAACAAAGAGGGTTGACTATACCGGGCTTTATTACTATTTGTCTCATTTTAGCAAATTTGTGAGACCCGGCGCGTATCGCATTGATTGTTCAGGTGGTTCGCCATCTCTTAATTTTGTTGGTTTTTTGAATACCGACGGTAGCATTATACTTAACATAATAAATAATGAGGATGATACTGACTGCAAAATATTATGGAACAATAAAATAGCGATTCTAAGACTAAAAGCCCATTCTATTACATCAATAAAGTGGAATATCTCAATTTGAATTATTGAAACACCTGAAATCTCGATAGTATGAAAACTCTTAAACAAAAATTAATTGTCATTATGACAATAGTCTTTAGTTTAGCCTTCAGAATTTCTACGGCTCAAGACTATCTGACCAATGTAAGTAAGGAAAAATCTGATTTCCAATGGCCCGAAGGGAAAAAAATGGGATTAAGCTTGACATTTGATGATGCCCGTCATTCGCAGGTTGATAAAGGCATTCCCTTACTGGATAAGCATGGAGTGAAAGCAACTTTTTATGTTTCTCCCGAAAACATGTCAAAAAGACTGGACGGCTGGAAAAAAGCTATCAGAAGCGGACACGATATCGGTAATCATTCCCTTGTACATCCATGTACGATAAATTATGGCTGGCCACAAGAAGCAGCTCTGGAAAACTATAATCTTCAAAGAATGAGCATAGAGCTTGATTCTGCAAGCTCTGTTATCGAAAAAATCCTGGGTGTTAAACCATATTCTTTTGCGTTTCCCTGCGGACAGACTTTTGTCGGGAAAGGACTGAACACGAAAAGTTATATACCTCTGGTTGCATCAAAATTTGAAACCGGTCGTCTTTGGCTCAGTGAAGGGTCAAACGATCCCGTATTTTGCGATATGTCTCAACTCACAGGTATGGAACTGGATGGGAAATCTTTTGACCAGATAAAAAACCTGATTGAATCAGCTAAAACTCAGGGGGCATGGTTGATTCTTGCCGGGCATGAGATGAACGATTCCGGGAATCAGACATCCCTGTTATCTACAATTGAAGCTTTGTGCAAATATGCAATGGATCCTTCAAATGGTATTTGGATAGATAACGTTCATAATATAGCCTCATATATTAATAGTAAAAAAGGGGGAATTAAATCATCTGATTTACCCGTTTACCTGAATCCCCTCTTTTCAATTGATAAAAGAGTTGAAGACCTGCTTTCCCGGATGACTCTGGAGGAAAAACTTGGCCAACTTAATAGTCCCTGTCCGGGTTTGATGGAAAAGAGACTACCTGCCCAGATAGATGCCAGCCTGAAATTTGCAGAGGGAAAATATGTGCCCAACATCGGGCCGGCAGGAGGAATTTGGGCACCCACAGGTTTGTACAGAGAGGGTCCCCGGCCCCAGGCAGAGTTTCTTAATGAACTTCAGAAGATTGCGGTAGAAAAAACCCGTCTTAAAATCCCTCTGCTGTTTTTTGAAGAAGGAACGCATGGCTTATTAACTCCAGGAGCTACAGTATTCCCTGAAGGGTTGGCAATAGGAAGCACATGGGATATGGACCTGGTGGAACAGATATACTCAGTTGCAGCAAGGGAGGCAAGATCAAGAGGTGTTCATTTTTTAGGGACACTGGTTATTGAACCGAACAGAGACCCCAGACTTGGTAGAAATGAAGAAGGATACAGCGAAGATCCATATCTGTGTTCACAAATAGCAGAAGCTATTGTTACAGGCATTCAGGGTGAAGATATCTCGGCTGATGATAAGGCAATTGCACTGCTTTGTCATTTCCCCGGACAAAGTCAGCCTGTAAGCGGCATGGAGAGAGGAGCTATGGAAATTTCTGAAAGAACCTTAAGAGAGGTATTCCTTCCTCCATGGGTTGCCGGGATAAAAAAAGCAGGTGCTTTGGCAACCATGGCAACCTATCCTTCCATTGATGGTATGCCTGTTCATGGCTCAGAAAAAATACTTACTAAAATTCTTCGTGAGGAGCTGGGTTTCAATGGACTGGTGATCCTTGAAGGGGAAGGAATTAAAATTCTTGTGTATGAGCAGATAGTTTCCACCATGAAGGAATCAGGAGAGTTATGTCTTAAAGCCGGCGTGGATGTGAGTATATGGCACGAAGACGGTTATATGAATGCGATGCGGGAAAATGTGAATGAAGGAAAGGTTTCTATAGAAACAATAGACAGATCAGTGAGACGTATATTGAGAATAAAATACCTTTTGGGTTTGTTTGATAATCCATATGTTGATGTTGAAAGAGCTGTAAGAGAAGCTAACACAAAAGAGAATAGCAATCTGACCCTTCAGACAGCCCGTGAAGGAATCGTATTATTAAAAAATGAAAAAAATCTTCTTCCCCTTAATAAGAATATCAGATCAATTGCTGTAATAGGTCCTAATGCAGTTGCCGGAAGGGGGCAGCTTGGCGATTATATTGCTGATACCATTTTACAGGAAATAGTTTCTGTACTGGACGGTGTTAAAAGTAAGGTTTCTCCTCAGACTAAAGTAAATTATGTAAAAGGATGTGAAATAATTGGCGATAAGTTAAATGAAATTTCCAAAGCGGTGAAAATTGCCAAAAGCTCTGATTTAGCTATTGTTGTGCTGGGTGAAACTTCTGATCGTCCCGCGGCAACAAATGGTGAAGGTTTTGATGTTGCAAGTCTTGATTTAACAGGACTTCAGGAAGATTTGTTAAAAGCAGTTTATGCTACAGGAACTCCGACAGTTGTTGTACTGATTAATGGCAGACCATTATCAATACGCTGGGCAGCAGAAAATGTACCTGCAATCCTTGAGGCATGGAATTGTGGTGAACAAGGGGGAAATGCTGTTGCCGATATTCTCTTCGGTGATTATAATCCTGGCGGTCGACTGCCAATCACCTTCCCGCGTCACTCAGGGCAACTTCCAATTTACTATAACTATATGCCTTCAAAAGAATACTGGAAAAAAACAGGATGGGGAAGAGCGTATGTAGATATGCCTGCATCTCCATTATGGGAATTCGGATTTGGTTTAAGTTATACAACCTTCGAATACAGCAACCTTCAGGTTACGCCGAAAGAGATAGGCCCAGCAGGTGAGGTTTATATTAGCCTGGATGTTAAAAATACGGGTAAAAGAGATGGTACTGAAGTAGTTCAGCTTTACATTAATGATGTAATCAGTTCTATGTCTACACCAGTCAAAGAACTTCAGGGATTTCAAAAATTAAGTCTTGCTGCAGGTGAAACAAAATCAGTTAGATTTAAACTTACACCAGAACATTTATCTTTTCTTGACATGAATCTTGTGCCGGTTGTTGAGCCGGGAATGTTTAAAGTGATGGTTGGAAGTTCATCTGAGGACATTAGACTTAAAGGAGAATTTGAAGTTAAAAGAAAGTAGTTCATTCAAATTGATTTTTACCGGATTGTGTTCCCTGAATCCAGAAATTTGATTTTATGAAGAGAAGTAAGATTTTTATATTTCTGGCGTTATACCTGGTTATATCAGTGGGATGTTCGCAAAAGGACAAAGGAGGGGGTGTGCAGAAGGGAACTTCAGAAGTCTTCGAAAATAGCAAAATCAAGGTCGGGTTGGACAAGATAGGAATCGGGGAGGGATATGAAATTGTTGTTGCAGATGAATGCAGCTTGGTAGAGAACACAGCGGCACAGGTGATGCAGAAGTTTCTCGGCAAAGGCGGATTAAATGTCAGGATTGTTGCTGAATCAAAAGCCAAAGGGAAAAAGGAAATTTTTCTGGGTCGGGATTCGAATTTTAAAGCTATCAGGGATCTTGGAGATAAGGGAAATGTCAATATACGTGACGTGTCTAACGAGGATGATGGGTTTCATTTGAAACAAAACGGCGAAGACATTGTCATAGCAGGGGCAAATCCTCGCGGTGTCTTATATGGCGTATATGCATTCGAAGATTTTATCAACTCAGGAGCGAACGGCAAGCTTGACGTCAGAAAGATTCCTTGTTTCAGAAAACGCGGGAGTGGCCTGTTCTACACTGATGTTATATTCAATGCTGAATTAGAGGACTTTCCTGAGGAAAAAGCGGCCTGTCTCTCACGACTGGGAATCAATCAAATGACCGACCAGGGAATAGGTGGATCCTTAGGCAAATTTGTTAAAAGCGACGTTTTTACCTTTCAGACTCCCCCAAATGCTGATTTTCAGCGGAAAGTAAAGAAAATGTCAGCCATCTGCAGGAAGTACGGGATTGATATGTACCTCTTTTTAGTGGAACCTACATTGGAATTAGTTTCCGGGGGGATTGATGACTATCCAAAGGAGGCTCTTGGCACAGTCAGACCACCCTGGGGTGGGGACAAGAACGGTCTGGCCAGGACCTTATGTGTTAACAGTCCGGTTGCACAGAAATATCTTCGGAACATGATGAGGAAATTAGTTCAGGAATATCCGGAAATTAAGGGGGTGAATTTGTACAACCTGGATATTACTTCCTGGCTTTGTACCCCGGAATTATGTAACCATTGCAAAATCATCTGCAAAAATTCCCCACAAGATGAATTTAATCCCTGGGAGACACAGGCCAGACTTGTTACTTTGCTAGCAGAAGAAGCACATGAGGAGAATCCCGAATTTGATTTTCGTTTCTGGGGAGCGGTACACTATCACGGAGAAAGATTGGACAAGTTGATTCACTCTGCACAGGGATACAACGGTCTGCTTAGTTCCTGGACTGCATCTGATCGTTCCATCATGGTTCCCGATTCCGCTGAACGTGATCCAGCTTTCCTTATATCGCAAAAATTATGCGGGGAGAGAGCTATCCCTTTTTATATGATGTGTGAAATGAATAATCTTGAAGTGATCCCTAAAAGTCTGCCGTTTCCTTTCCACGTGTGCGATGCCCTGAAAAAATATAAACAATGGGACATGAAATATCTGACTGAGATTTTTGGCCTGGCAGCGGAACACAATTCAATAAACGCTCTGGTGATGAAAGAATTCCAGTGGAACCCGGATCAGAACCCGGAGGAATTTCTTGCAGACTTATCTCTCAGGCAATTTGGGAAGACAGCTGGCAAACAGATGTACCGTGCCTGGGAAGAAATGGAAAAGGCCTTTGACGTATGGAACGATTTAAAATCGGGCCCCTTTCCTTTGGAGGGAAGTCAATTCCAGACGAAAATGGGACCGGCAATTGGTGGCCTTCCCCCTCCGATTCTTCCAGACATTGTTAATTATTATAACAACACAATCGAGATATTGACCAAAGTTGAGCCTTGGTTGGCAGAGGGTTATCAGAAATACAAAGAGAATGAGTTCCGGGAAAAGATGAACCAAATGAATGGCCATCTTGTGCTTGCAGCCAAATACGCGAAAAAAGCTATCGCCTCGGCCAGTGACAGGGAATTCATTGAAATATGTTATTACGAGGGTTTAAACGTACGTCCTACATGCAAAGAATACGCGGAACTAAACTATGCCCCTATTGCTATCATGGAGTCATTATGCCGTCAGCGATGCGATATCCTTAGCGCATACCATTTACTTACTGATATGGAAAAGAGCCACGTAAACGGTGATGAAAAATCGGCAGATGCGAATGACAAACTGTACCTTGAGCTTATACAAGAAGACATTGGCGTGCTGGAGCAATTTTGTGAACTTCTTACAGGTTTTTCGAAAATGCAACCGTGTTACACGCGCACAAGCTTGACAGACAATGAGATAGTCAGTTATCTCTCTTTCACAAGGAATAAGATTGAAAAATTGAAAGCGTTTCCCGCAATAAAATGAGGTGAATGAATTAAAAAGATAGCAATTCAGTCAGACTGATTTTACCGGAGAGTTTTACCTGAATTCAAAACCTGGAGCACCTGTTGTAATGGAAAAGATTGAGATTTTTTTTAAATTGGTTTTATGTCTCTTAATATCTGGTGGATTCTCTCCGGGTAGTAAAGAAAAAACTGATTTAGAGGAAATATCTCTAAGCTTTGAAAAATCAAAACAATCCGTTTTTCCAGGAAATGAATTTAATCTCGATTTTCGTTTGGTGGAGGTTGGTGAGACGATTACGTTCACCTTTTCAGAACTGACGCCGGGTGATAAACTTGAAATCTTTCCACGTTATTTGGAAAACTGTGATCCCATGCTTGCAAGGAACTCAAAGGCACCCTTACAATGGCTTGACAGCCTGAAGAGTGAAATCCTGCCAATGGAAACTAAGATTCAATATATTCCAAAGATGGCAGGCAACTACCTGGCCCGATGGACAAGTAAGCGTTATGGGGTAGAATACAGGTATTTTGCAGCAATTGATCAGACATACCTTATCTATCGTCCGGCCATATGGAACTGGCCGGCACCTTTCCCCATTTCTGAAGTACAAGGGATGCATAATACAGGACTTCCATTCGACTGGGAAATCGGTTCAGATAAAACGGACGAATCCTATGTCATGCGATTAACTGATGAGCAGCAACGCTTTGGAGGGGGAATAGTGTACGGCATGGCAGAGTTCTGCAACGACACCGCTTCCAGCGAAAATGTTGAGGCATTGCAAAACACAATAGATAAATTCCGTAAGCTTGGTCTTGATATCGGGAGGGTAGCTAACGTATATTTTGGAGGAGGGTTATCAACCATTAAGGTTTGGACTGCACGTAAAGCGGGTTTCGATGTAATCGATGGCTATGTTCCCCGTGGTGATGGATACGGAATGGGGGCGCCTTATTACCCATTCTATATTGGTCCGGTTGATTATCGTTTTCCGGGTCAGAACAGCCCGACAGATGCGATCTCATTTATATATGATTTTGTTGGCAGCTGGCATTTCCATGGTCCGGTCGGGTTTCACCGACCCAGTTCCAACGGTAGCTGGGAATATGCCCGGTTTTATATTGATCTTGCAGCCCGGGAGGCCGTCCTCAACGCAAAGAACAGCCAGGTGCACAATCTTATTACTACATTGGTGAACTATGAAAGCCCGGTTGCCTGGGGAAGTGGTCTTTATCAGGTAATATGGGATGATGAGCGGGGCGTGGAGTTTTTTAATAATTATTTGAATTTTCTTGCGTTTGAGCAACCGCAAAACATGCCGATTGTCTTCGCCCGTGCTGTCGATTATGCCAACTACTTCCGTGCTCATTATCGTGAAATGCCCCGGCGGATAATAAGTTCAATAACGCATAACCTGGAGTATGATA
Source organism: uncultured Chitinophaga sp. (assembly GCA_964349045.1). GTDB lineage: Bacteria > Bacteroidota > Bacteroidia > Bacteroidales > JACJXF01. The sequence continues at coordinate 28,942 of CAYGFI010000020.1, read as the reverse complement.
AATACTGGACGGATGAATGGCATGAACAACGAGTTAAGCCGTCCGGATATGTACCTGTTAATCAATCATTAAAAAGTTTTTTACAGGAACGTGTCATACCCAAATATAACATGCCAATGTCGCTGGAGTTTATTAATTACAACGATAACAGGAGGACGTGCCGCTTCGAATACGCCTGCCCCAAGCCAGTTCACTATTACGACTTAACCGGTACAGATCCCTGGTTGCCTCAGCCTCAGGAAATCAAACTTCCCGATCCCGAAATTAAAATTTCAACCTTTAGAAGTAATGATAGTTACGAAGTCACATATACACTTAACTCTGATGCCGGATTCCCAGATTATCTTATAGTAATCTGGGATATACCACGTGAATACCATGGCTGTCGCCTGGAAACGAACGCAAGTGAATTTATCTGGGTTGAAAACACCGATGGCAACTACAGAGGGATCGTGCGTTTTGACTTAACTAAAAGTTGTAAGGTTAAAGTCAAATGGTCCCATGCTTAACACGTACAAGTCTGTCTGAAAAGGGAATTGCCTATCAGATCGAATATATGGATACCGAAATTGAAAAGATGGAGAATTATCTGAGTCAAAAATAGGGAAACTGACAGTCTTTATTGGCTTATTTGTTTTAATAAGAATTATTTAGAAGTATTTATATTTATTTAAAACTAAAAATTAAAAATCATGGCAGGAAAATTCAAATTTACATTCGGACCGTGGAATATTCATGAAGGATCTGATCCTTTTGGTCCTGAAGTACGCAAATCAATTAAGTTCAGTAACAAACTCTCAGTTTATAAAAAACTGGGATTTGATGGTGTACAGCTTCACGATGATGATGCTGTTCCTGATATGAATGATCTGAAACCACAACAGATTATTAACAAAGGTAAAGAGCTTAAGAAAATCTTCGCTAACCAGGGACTGGTAGCTGAATTTGTAGCACCAAGATTATGGGAAGATAAACGCACCATTGATGGTGGATATACTTCCAATGATCCCGCCAACAGAAAATATGCAATTGAACGTAGCAAGCGTGCTATTGATATTGCAAATTCACTTGGAACAGATCTCCTGGTTTTATGGCTGGCAAGAGAAGGTACCTATATCCGCGAATCAAAAGACAGCAAGATTGCAACAGAAAGAATAGTTTATGCAATTAACCAGATGCTTGAATATGATCCCAAAATTAGGGTATGTATTGAACCAAAACCAAACGAGCCCATGGATCACACCTATATTCCAACAACCGGGCACGCGATTGCTTTATCGCTGTTAGCTGTTGATCCAAAACGCGTAGGTATCAATATTGAAAGCGCTCATGCTATTCTTGCCGGTCTGGACCCTTCTGATGAAATGGGTTTTGCATTATCTTTTGATAAACTTTGGACAGTCCACCTGAATGATCAGAACGGATTGAAATTTGATCAGGATAAAACATTTGGATCAGTTGATATTCGCAGGGCTTTCAACCAGGTCAGAATTCTCGATAAACATGATTATGGTAAAAAGGGTGAATGGGTTGGTCTTGATGTAAAAGCGATGAGAACTCAGAAAGACAATGTGGCAACGAAACATCTGAGCAACAGCAGGGAAATATTCTTAAAACTTCTTGAAATATCCAGAAGTCTTGATGATGAATTCATTGCAAAGTGCACCAAGGAGCGTAACTATGAGGAATTGGAACTTTACATAATAAAATCATTATTACAGGGATAATTAAAGCAGAAATCAAAAAACAATCATTTATAAATAAAATGTTGTTTCCGGTGCAGAAATGAATTCATTCAACCAAACCTGTAGAAATTCGTATGTTGTACTGGCGACAGTGGCTTTAGCCTCCTGTTCTTCGGATCAAGGAAGTAAAGTCGCTGGCAGACCTGTGCGACCTAACATCGTCCTGATTCTTGCCGATGATTTAGGTTGGTCTGACCTTGGTTGCTATGGTGGAGAGATACCAACGCCGAACATTGATATGCTCGCGGTTAACGGTTTGCGTTTCACACAGTTCTACAACAACTCTATATGCGGGCCAACGCGAGCCTCTTTACTCACTGGCCTTTACGCTCAGCGGATTGGACACTCAGGAACAAAATGGGATCAGCCAACGGATTATACAAATTGTATTACCTTGGGCGAAGGACTTCAACTTGCCGGCTATCACACAATGATGGTTGGTAAATGGCAGGATCCGGATTTGCCCGCAAAACGTGGCTTCGACCGTTTCTTTGGCCCTATCTGCGATGGCAAAATCAGCTACTATGACGAGGTGCATCTCAATCCATTCGTTCTCGATAAACAGCGCGTGGTACTTCCAGCTGATTTTTACCTTACCGACGCACTTACTGATTACGCTATCCAATTCCTGAAAGATGCTGAAAGTAATCCGGAGTTGAACATTAAGCCATTCTTCTTATACGTAGCTCATGTAGCTCCTCACTGGCCGCTGCATGCGCATGAGACTGACATAGCACCTCACCGTGCACGCTACCGTGATTGCGGGTGGGATGGATGGAGGAACGAGCGTCTTGAAAAACAACGCGATATTGGACTGGTCCCTGCCTCGTGGCAGCTCTCATCCTACCCGGAAAGTATTCACCCATGGGCAGAAGATACCTTAAAAGAATGGCAGGCGGAACGCATGGCAGTCTATGCAGCCCAGGTGGCTTCGATTGACCAAAGTACTGGACGCATTCTCGATGCTATTAAAAAAGTAGGTAAAATGGAGAATACTCTCATAATAATTCTCTCCGATAACGGCGCCGCACCCGACGGTGGACTGCAACCGTCAGATAATCCTGGTTTTTTCAGCCCGGAAGAGCCACTGAATATATGGCGTTTAAATGGTAAAGGATTACGGATTCGGAGCGGTCCTGATAATTTACCCGGACCTCCGGAAACTTTCCAGGCTTATGGACTCGCCTGGGCACTCATGAGCAACACACCATTCCGCGATACCAAGCTCACCGGTTACGAAGGAGGCATCCGCACACCGTTCATTGTTCATTGGCCAGCCGGTATTCATGCGCATAATAAAATCGTTAATGACATCGGCCATGTTATTGATCTTATGCCAACTTTCCTTGAACTGGCCGGTGGAACTTACCCGGATGAGCTGGATGGAAGAAATCCCTTGCCCCTGGATGGCCTTAGTCTCTCTCCCGTTTTGCGGGGAGAATCCCTCCTACCACGCGATTATCTTGCCTGGCAAGTGCCGTATAATCGAGTGCTGCGCTCAAGCAGATGGAAAATTATTTCGAAGGACGAAAACACACCATGGGAACTATATGATCTCGAAATTGATGGTACCGAAATAAAGAACCTGACAGACCAATATCCTGATATAGTCAGAGAACTTGCTGATAAATGGCAGGAATGGGCTAAGTCCTGCAACCCGCGTTGAAATAATCTTAATAATAAACTTGAAGAAAATGAGAAAATTGCTTTTAACACTGATAGTAGCGGTTGGATTTACTATAATAGCATTTGAAAGCAGACCACCAGCTCAATTAACTTATGAGCCGGTGGATACATTAAAAAAAATGATCCCCTATACCCTCCCCTGGGATGATATGCCCATTGACATATCTTTTGTCTTTAGAAAAGAGAAACCGGCAGGGAAACATGGCTTTCTGAAAGTGGCAGCTGATAAGTTTGTATTTGAAGACAATACAGAAGTCAGGTTCTGGGGTGAAACCTTTAATTGCGCTGCAAACTTCCCTTCGCATGAATATAGTGAAAAGGTGGCAAAAAGGCTATCGAAGACAGGAATAAATATTGTAAGGTTATGTGTTTTGGATTATGAAGATACTCCCAATATCTTTCAGTTTACTAAGGGAGAAAATAAAACAAATACTCAGAATTTTGATCCTGAGTCAATGGAGCGGTTTGATTACCTGGTCCATTGTTTAAAGGAGGAAGGAATATACCTGTACTTTGACGGATTGGTATTCAGGAAGTTTAAAAGCGGGGACGGCGTTGAAGCAGCGGAAAAATTAGGAATAGGGGCTAAACCATACTCAACCTATAACAGGAAGCTGATTGAGCTGCAAAAGAAATACAATTGCGATTTATGGACACATATAAACCCATATACCAAACTGGCATACAAGGACGATCCGGCAGTAGTGCTTTTTGATATTACCAATGAAAATGATCTCTGGGCATTTAACAGGATAAGCCTTGAGCCATACAGGACTGAATTAGAATTATTATACAGGCAATGGGCGCAGGAACGAAAAATAAAAGTAAGTAAAGAAACGCTTGAATTTAACCTAAAAGATATTAATATCCAGAATTTCTTTATGGACATTACTAAAGATTACTACAGGGAGATGATTCTGCATTTGCGGGAAACAGGGGTCAAAATACCAATTGCCGGAACCAATAGCTGGGTTGAAAATGCCGCCTATTTATCTTGTCAGTTTGAGTGTGATTTCACAGACGGCCATGGTTATTGGTATAAGTTTAAAGATGCAGAGGGAATTGGATATGACTACACTTTAATGAATGATCCAATGACCGGAAGCACTGAAAATATCATACCTCATCTGGCCTTTAACAGGCTACAGGACAAACCCTTCTTTGTTTCCGAATGGGATAATCCATATCCCAACGAATGGCGTGCAGAGAGTTCCCTCCTGATGGCGGCCGTCGGATCTTTTCAGGGATGGGGCGGAATTATCAAACATGCCTACAGAAATTTGTCAGATGAAATCAATTTAGATATGATTGGGTACTCACCAATTTTAGGATGGTATGGCGGTATTTTTCATTCTTTCAATGATCCCGCCAAATTTGGATTATACTATCACGCAGCCCTTATAACAAGAAGAGGGGATGTAAAACCTGCAGAAAAAACTGTAAATTTAAAATTAGATTCTCCTTTTGCAGGACGAGGGAAATCCCTGCAGCTTAATGCAGAAAAGCATCGTGTTGAAACGGTTTTGCCCGGGCATAAAGCAAAAGGAGATATAGTAATCAACCCTGACAGAAAAATTACGGATTTTGATACAGTGGAAGTAATGTCAGATACGAAAGAACTTTACAGGAATCTGGATAAAAAAACAGGGTGGATAGATACACCTGATACCAAAGCTGTCTATGGTTTCGTCGGAAAAGAAGGACAGCAAAGCTTATCAGGTTTAAAGGTAAATGTAAAGACTGATTTTGCTACTGTTGCAATAAGCTCACTGACCGATGAACCAATAAAGAGTTCAACAAATATGCTGTTGACAACGATAGGCAGGGTTGAAAATACAAACAGCAGGTATAATGAGGATCATACAAAACAATTGGAAATTGGTCATGGACCTGTTCTAATTGAAATAATTGAAGCTTCATTTGAAATTGAGACCTTTAAAAAGAATCTGCACGTTATCTCTATTAATCCACAGGGATTAACAATCGGGGAAATTCCATCTGAATATAAAGATGGGATATTCAGGTTTGAAATAGGTAAAGTTTACCAGTCGATGTATTATTTAATACAAGAAATATATTAAGTAAACAAGGCAAATTGAACATGAAATTTCACAGGCAATTGTATTTTACTTTTGAGAAAATATTCTTTTCCCTATTATTCTTTTTGATGTTAAATGCTAAAGCAGATGCTCAGAAGCCATTTACACTGCTGAACTATAATGTATATGAAGGATTTCAAAAGGACAGCCTTCAGAAAGTAAAATTTAAAGACTGGGTAAAACAGTTTAACCCTGATGTAGTAACATTCCAGGAACTGAATGGATTTACCTATACCTCCCTTGAGGAATTGGGCCGGAGCTATGGTCACCCTTACGTGGTTTTGCAAAAAGATTGGGGTTATCCTGTCGGAATGACTTCAAAATACCCGATTACAGATATTGAGAAAAGGTCGGATGATTTTACATTTGGTTATATTTATGCCAGGATCATGGATTATAATATTTTCCTAATCCATCTCAATCCCTTTCAATACCCGAAACGTTATATCCAGATCAACAGCGTTCTTGCCCAGGCAGCAAGGATACCAAATAAAGAAAAAATCATAATCCTTGGAGATTTAAATAGTTTATCTCCGGTTGACAGCTCGATATATGATGTCCCTGACCGCTTAAAAAATGCCGCTAAGTTTGAAAAGGTCAGAAATGGAATGTATGATGATAATTATATTTTAAATAATGGCAGGTTTGACTATTCAGTTATAGGTTCTTTGTATAATGCCGGATATTATGATGCCTTCCAACTAAAAAACAAAGAATTCGATCATACTTACAGTACAGAAAAATACAGCTTCAGGGAAGGTGCCTTTGGGAAAAAAATCAGGATTGATTATATCTGGTTGAATAAAACGCTGAGTAAGAAATGTATCAGTCTTAATATTATTAAAGATGAAGTGACCGAAAGTCTGTCTGATCATTATCCGTTAATTATAGAACTCAAAAAGTGAAATTGATAGATAATTAAAATGTATAATTGAATACATACAGGTAAATGCTAATAATTTATTTATACAAATAATAATAAAATGAAAAAGCTATTTCTTTTCATTCTTGCTTTGATTGCCTTAAATTACTCAGTAGATGCTCAACCAATATTTGATAAGGAATTCATTACTAAGAAAATTTCATCTGAACTCAAAATGTGGAGCGTCACTGAACTGGTTAAGGGAGGTAGAATAGATGCTATCCGCGTTTTGAAGGATTCTGTTGTTGTGTGTGGAACGAGGGGAGAAAACAGGGGAAAACTTTTTATCAGTTATGATTATGGAAATACATGGAAATTTTTAGCTAAGCCAACCAGTTCAGAAATTACGTGCATTGCTGAAACCGGCGATATGAATACTTTTTTTGTTCTTACCGGTGAGGCAGAAGTTTATGTTACAAATGACCTGGGTAAGTCCTGGAAGAAACTTGCAAACCTTACAATAAATAAAAACCGTGATGGTGCCACCGCTTCCTATTCTGTTATATACACCTCAAAGGGTACATTATTAGTAACAGATACTGATTCGGATGGGGGACATATATTTCGTTCTGTAAATAAAGGTAAAAAATGGAAGGATTTAGGTGCCATTGCAAAGGATGCTTTATATCGTTTGGAAAAAGCAGGTGATGTTATTATTGTAAATGGTTTTGAAGGGAGTATATATAAAAGTCCGGATGATGGTTTAACCTGGAAAAAGGTTATTGATTTAAGTAATTCGGCTTTATTTGCAACAGAATATCTCGGGGGTTCAATGGTATTGCAGGCAGATCAGTCTGGAAATATTTTCCGTAGTGTAAACAAAGGTGATTCATGGCAAAAAACAGACAGTCTTAATGGATCTGCTGATGATTTTATCTGTTTAAAGGATGGCATTGTATTATATTCGACATATACCGGAAACCAGGATGTTTATGTTTCGCTTAATTATGGAAAGAATTGGTTAAGTCTTGGAAATGTTCCTGCAAATGTTAAGGGGGATTGGTTAGATCATGGTATCCGCATGGAAACAAAGGATTCTGTAATTGTTCTTGCCGGAACCGGAATGGGATTTATTATTCGTAACGCGATATCTAAAAAATGGTTAAGTGATATGACAGCAGCATTGGATCCTAAAGAATTAATAAAGAGAGAATTTAGCACAGAGGCTTCGTTAGGGAGTTCTTTCCGGAATCCCAGAGTTCCTTCTACAGGTTCCAAAAACCTGATACCAAATGCTTCATTTGAACTCGGAACTGATGGATGGTCTTCAGTTGGAAAATCGACCGGCTGGGGAGGAGATTTGTGGTCCCTGTTTGGCGAGATTGATACAATTGTGTTTAAGGATGGGAAACACTCCCTTCGTATAGAACTGGGTCCCGGGAAAACAGAAATTACCTATTTTGATGTATGGCCTATGGCCAGGCAGGCACAGACAGCCCCTCGTGCAGCAAACCGTGGATGGATAGATGTCGTTCCGGGGCAGAAATATACATTTTCAGCCTATATGCGTGCTGACCGGAATGGTATCCCAGTGCAAATGACAGTTTATCAATCGACTGATCCTGCAATCAAGGTAAGTATTGATAATCAGGATAAATACTTTACTGTTTCCAATAAATGGCTCCGCTACAGTTTTACCATTACAGCATCAGAAAAACAGCTTTTTGTTGCATTAGGGCCAAATCTGAGTAATGAAAATGATTCAGCTACAGTGTGGATTGATGCAGTACAATTTGAACAGGGCATTACTGCTTCAGGTTTTTCATTGTGGTCGCCATTCGAGGTTGGGATAAGTACAGGTAAGTTTGGAAATATCTTTAATACGAATGAACCTGTTGCTTTTAAGTTATCCAGTTCAAACAATTCGGTAAAAGAAATTATTATTCCTGTTAGATGTGATGTTTTTGACTATTTTGATGAGAAAGTTTTACATACAGAAAAACAAATTACGGTCGGCGCAAGCAGTAAACTGGATATGGATTGGCCCTTGCTGCTTCCAGGTGCAGGCTATTATAATGTCACCTTTTCCTGGAAATATGAGAATAAAGATTATTCACGAAGTTTTCCGATGGCATTAATTGATCCCTATCTGTGGGAAGATTCACGCTTTGGGATAAACCATTCGCCGACCACAGAATCAGCCTCTCATGCTATCCAGGCTGCCGGACTGAAATGGGACCGAAACTGGTCGGTAAACTGGGGAATGCTCGAGCCTCAGGAAGGGAACCTGTCATTTTCCAAGGCAGATGAGCAAATTTTAAATTCTGAAAAACGCGGATTTAAAAATATCGTCCTTCTTCCCCCTTTACCTTCTCCTGACTGGGGTTCTGAAGCACCAGACTCAGTTTATGCAAATTTATGGCATCGTATGTCGTATTTGCCGGTTGATGTTAACAAACTAATGAATTTTATCAGTACTTCAATTGAACATTATAAGTATAAGCTTAAATACTGGGAATTTTTAAATGAACCGGTCTGGACGAGATTTTGCATGCCGGCATATTATTATGATCTGCCAGGTGCAAATTATATACCGGCCGATTATATTGGTTTACTGAAAAAGGCTTACCCGGTTATGAAATCAGCAGATCCCTCCTGTATTGTCATTGGCGGTTTCAGCGCCGAACCATGGCGGTTTACAAAAGAATTTATAAAGGCAGACGGTTTGAAGAATATTGATATCCTGAATATTCATAATTACCCTGGATTTACACCACCCGAGTCATTTATTCCTGAAATGGATACCCTTCTTTCGCAGATGGACCGGTACGGTGACCGAAAACCAATTTGGATTACTGAAGGCTCTTATTATGGATTCGATTATATGCCGTGGACCCCATGGTCAGCTCCTGAAAGTCACTGGGGAGCCAATTTACTGCTTAAAGACGAACGACAATGCGCCGATTGGACTGTAAGATATATTACAATTATGTTTGCCCGCGGAGTTGAAATGATAATTTATCACCAGGCTGCTGACGGCTTAATAAATGATGGCTTAACAAGTATGGAATTTTCTATCCTGGGTGAAGAAGGTGTGCCAAGAAAATTATATGCCGCACAGGCCGCACTGGCTAATATATTAGGCCCGCAGTTCACATTAGCAGGGCAACTGGAAAATAACCTGCCACCCGAAAATTCAATAACTCACCAGATACAGGGTTATTCATTTCAATGTGATCAGAGAGCTGTTCTTATTGCCTGGATTTCAGAAACGGAAACCTCAACGGTTAAGTTAAGTGTACCTGAAGGCGTTGATATATTTAATATCATGGGAACAAAATTAACTTCATCAACAGAAATCATACTGTCAAATTCTCCTGTTTATATTGTTTCTGATTCAATGACTGCTTTGAACCTGGTAAAATCCTGCAAGCTTAAAACAAATGAAACCCTCATGCACTGACGTACACAACAAGGACATGAAAATACATGAGGGTTCCATGAGAAACAACTTAATATACAATAACATAACTCAAATATTTTCTAATGAAATGGATGTTGTTGTGTTGGATTAGTATAATTTTTTTATGTGTGAATCTGTAATTTTTTTTAATTATGTCAGGAAAAATAATTGTTTCAGGTGTTGGCTGCTGCCTGGTTGATGTGCTTTATAATGATATCAATTTTGGAAGCGAGATAATCCGGCCATATCTCTCCTTATCAAGGGGCGACGGAGGACTGATTCCGGGTCAGCTTGTATTTAAAGAGGAATTTCAAAAATTTTGTGGGGGTCCTTTCGATCTGATTCTTCACAAGATTACAGGAGGCCGGGTTCATGACAAGATAAATATCGGAGGCCCGTCAATTGTATCATTATTAAATACCGCCCAGCTAACAGATAAAAAAAATGTTGAGATACGGTTCTTTGGCCGAGGAGGAAAAGATAATATCGGCAGATACCTGATTTCTTCTCTTCGAAAAACTTCGGTTGTGCTCTCAGATTATAAGCTTATCGATAATCAAACTCCATCTACAATAGTTTTTTCAGATCCTTCCTTCGATAATGGTCACGGAGAAAGAATGTTTATCAATTCTATTGGCGCAGCCTGGGATTATTCGCCTGATGAACTGGATAACAAATTTTTTAATTCTGATATTGTTGTGTTTGGAGGAACTGCTCTTGTCCCCCGGATACATGATAATATGACATCTCTTCTAAAAAAGGCCAAATTAAAAGGATGCATCACCATAGTAAACACTGTTTTTGATTTCAGAAATGAAAAGGCAAATCCTTACTCGAAGTGGCCATTAGGCAATAGCGATGAAAGCTATAAATATATAGACCTTTTAATAGCAGACCAGCAAGAGGCTTTCCGCCTGAGCGGCGAAACTGACCCCGGTACTTCAATCAGGTTTTTCATGCAAAATAAAGTTTCATCAATAATTATTACCAATGGTTCAAAGAATATCTCCTTATATTCCGATGGACGTTTTTTTAAACCATGCGAATTAACTGAAATGCCAGTCTCACAAAAAGTATTAAATGAACTTCGAAATAACACAGGTGGAGATACAACAGGCTGCGGTGACAATTTTGTAGGAGGTGTTATAGCATCTACAGTGACTCAATTGAACCATGGTAACCCAAAACCTGATCTGAGAGAAGCATGCTGCTGGGGAATTGTTTCAGGTGGTTTTGCATGTTTCTATATGGGAGGAACATACTTTGAAAAAAAGAATGGTGAAAAAGGAACAAAAATGAAGCCATATTATGAGGATTACAAAAAACAGATCGGAGGTTGAACCCCGTAAAATAGTGATTTTTCATGCTGGAAAAATTAGCCTCTCATTTACCTGACAGTTATGCAACAATCTTTACAGGTATTATTTTCTGCTTATCCTCACGATTTTACCTTTTCTGCCCTTGAAGATCATATAGATGATTTGTTTTAGAAAGCGGCGGTGTCATCCATTAAGATGTTTTTAAATAGGTTAATTAGAGAGATTAATAATTATGTTAAAATAGTGTAATTACAGGATAATCTTATCTTTACGTTGCATTTAATTACATTCTATTTTTACAGTATTGACGCTGTTAAAATATTTATTATTAACTTATAAACTCTAAAAAAAGTTGTTATAGTTAGACATCGATGCTTTTTAGAACATTAGAACAGAGTCATTTACCATTTGTAAATAATAATCAAGGAACAGTATAAAAAAATTTCTGGAGGAGTTTAACTTCAAACGGACCGGTATCGAAATACTTAATAAGATGGTAAAATACACAGCATGGATTTTCCTTTTATTTATCTTGATTTCTTTTGAATATTCAGGGAATGCTCAAATAGTTATAAACGGAGAAAAATCAGACGAGCCTGTTTCTCCTGATTCTTCCGCGCTTGTTAATTCAGGATTGAAAGCCGGAGAGATTTCTTACCGCAACCCTCGTATTCCCACTGTAAATTCCAAAAACCTGCTGCCAAATGCCTCTTTTGAACTGGGAACTGACGGCTGGTCATCAGTCGGAAAGCAAACTGGCTGGGGAGGAGATTTGTGGGCGCTGTACGGAGAAATTGATACAACAGTATACTATGAAGGGAAACGCTCCCTCCTTATTGAACTTGGTCCTGATAAAACGGAAATCACGTATTATGATGTATGGCCTATGGGCAGGCAGGTACAGATATCCCCGCGGGCAGCAAACAGGGGCTGGATGGAGGTTGTCCCAGGGGAGAAATATATATTATCAGCATATATACGAGCTGACCGTACCGGAATACCTGCAATAATGACAGTTTACCAGTCTGCTGATCCTGGAACCCAGTTAAGAATTGATAAACAGGAAAAGTCCTTTACTCTTTCAAAAGACTGGGCCCGCTATAGTTTTATAATTACTGCTTCGTACAATCAGCTCTTTATTGCACTTGGGCCTAATCTGGCTAATGAGAATGATTCAGCTTCCGTATGGATTGATGCAGTACAATTTGAAAAGGGCTTTACTCCTACAGCTTTTTCACCGCGTTCACCTGTTGAGATCGGGTTTAGCACAGGTAAGTTTGGTAATATCTTTAATACGAATGAAACCGTGTCTGTTAAATTTGCATGTTCTAATAGTTTGGAATACGAGGCCATCATTCCTGTTCGATGCGACGTTATAGACTACTTTGATATGAATGTGTTACATTCTGAAAAACAAATTACGGTTGGCCCAGGCGGTAAATTTCATATGGATTGGCTCTTGCTGCTTCCTGGTACCGGCCATTATAATCTTACATTTTCCTGGAACTATGAAAATAAAAATTATTCACGAAGCTTTCCGCTGGCGTTAATTGACCCTTACCTGTTGGAAGATTCGCCCTTTGGCGTAAATCACTCTCCCACCGCCGGCAATGCAAGCCACGCTCTTCAGCTCGCCGGTATGAAATGGGAGCGAAACTGGTCGGTAAATTGGGGATTGCTTGAACCACAGGAAGGGAACCTGTCATTCTCCGAAGCCGACGAGCAAATTTCAAATGCCGAAAGACGAGGTTTTAAAACTGTCGCCCTCCTGCCCCCTTTGCCTTCTCCAAATTGGGGATCATCAGCACCGGGATCAGTGTTACCGAATTTATGGTATCGTATGTCCTATATGCCGACTGATACTGACAAATTGATGAATTTTATCAGTACCGCTATAGACCATTATAAGGATAGGCTTAAATACTGGGAATTTTTGAATGAACCTGTGTGGACAAGCTTTTGCCTGCCTGGCTCTTATTATAACCTGCCGGGTGCAAACTACATACCGGCTGATTACATAGGATTACTGAAAAAGGCTTATGTAACTATGAAATCAGCAGATCCATCCTGCATTGTCATTGGGGGATTCAGTGCTGAACCGTGGCGTTATACAAAAGAATTCATCCTGGCAGACGGATTGAAAAATATTGATATCCTGAATATTCATAATTATGGAGGATTCGCCCCTCCTGAATCATACATTACTGAAATGGATACACTCATTTCACAAATGGATCAATACGGTGGGAGAAAACCTATATGGATTACTGAGTATTCTTATTACGGAGTCGATAGTTTGCCATGGACTCCCTGGAAAGCTCCTGAAGGTCACTGGGGTGCTAATCTGCTCCTTAAGGACGAACGCCAATGTGCCGATTGGACCATCAGGTATAATACAATTATGTTTGCACGTGGTGTGGATAAGGTATTTTATCACCAGCCGGCTGAGGGATTAATAAATGATGCTTTATCAAACATGGAATTTGCAGTTCTGGGTGAAGAGGGTGTGCCGAGAAAATTATATGCAGCGCAGGCTGCAATGGCAAAGATATTAGGCCCGGAGTTCACATATGCAGGGCAGCTGGAAAATAACGTACCGCCGGAAAATTTGAAAACCCACCAGGTACAGGGCTATTCATTTCAATGTAATGAAAGAGCGGTTCTTATTGCCTGGGTTTCCGAAAAGGAAAAGTCAATTTATCAGTTAAATGTACCTGATGGAGTTGATATCTATAATATTACAGGAACAAAAATCTCCTCATCAACCGATGTCAGACTTTCAAATTCACCGGTATATGTTGTTAGTAATTCGCTGACAGCTTTAGACCTGGTAAAATCCTGCAACGTCAGCACAAAAACATTTCAACTGGAAGTAATTGTAAAAGATGCTCATACCAATTTGCCTATAGCTGGTGTTACGATGAGTGTAGATACAAATTCCTCATTTTCTGACTCTTATGGAATAGCCCATTTTAATAATGTCTCTAATATTTTTATTTTGAATATTCAGGATTCACATTATCCCCTGATCGAAAGCCAGCATTCAATATCCAATGATACGTCCATCATTCTTTATCTGACCTGGAAAGGAACTGTCACTTTCACTTTACAGGATCAAAAGACTCAAGAAAAATTCTGGGGTGTCACTGTAAGCTTCGGTTCAGCCACACAGGTTTCAGATGTAAATGGACAAGTCGTTTTTTCAGCAGGGAAAGGTTCCTTTGAGTACTCAATAAATAAAATTTCTTATAAGCCTGTCTCAGGGATCTTAACGATTGATTCAGATACAAGCATTATTTTTCCCCTTGAACGGCTGAGCGCTAATGCAAAATTCTGGTTAAAAGATGGAATTACACCCGTAAATAATGCAACTGTAAAAATTAATAATGATTCTCTTATTACCAACTTACTTGGAATAGCCTTGTTTAAAATGCTTCCAGTGGATATTTTATATTCATATTCCATTTCAATAAGCGACTACTTTAGTGTATCCGGAGAGTTTTATCTGAGTAAAGATACTGTCATTAACATCATCCTTGAGAAAAATACTATCGGTGCAGAACAATTAATAGACAAAAACAAAATCAGGGTATGGCCAAATCCGGTTTCTGAAGTACTTTATTGTTCTTTCCCTTCCATTGGTTCCGGCAATATTGTTTTGATAAGTGATCTGGTGGGGAAAAATGTTTTTTCTGATTTAGTGAATGAGCTTGAATTAAACATAAATCTTGGGAATATTCCTTCAGGAGCCTATATAGTAAGGATTCAATCAAAACATGATGAATTCAGGAAGTTATTTTTTAAAATTAATTGATTGATAATGACAATGCTGAGTCCTTTTCAAAAAATAAAAAAAATGAAAAATAACTCAAAGAAAATAATTTTATTTTTTTCTGACAGCAGCTTTAAGAAATCAATACGTTGAAAGGAATACAGATAATAGTCGATTTGTAAGATAATAAACATAATACCCT
>CAYGFI010000020.1:269-13784 GCA_964349045.1 uncultured Chitinophaga sp. | reverse complement strand
GAAAAATGGGAGAAAAATTGAGATTTGTTATGTACAGGAGACTTCAGTTAATAATAATAATAATAAGTATATTATTCTTTTCTGTTCAATGTCGTGTTTCTCATTTTAACAGCAATTCTTCAAAATCTGGTAAAGTTCTCAGCAAACCACCTTTAAAAACATGCAGTAAAGCTCAATTACCAGTTAGTGTATATTATTTGTCAGCTCATGGAGCAATATCTGATGCCGAAATAGGCATGAATTCCATAACATTTGGTACCGATAATACTACCGCCATACAATCTGTTTTGAACAATGCCAGGAATTCCCCGATAACAGTTTATTGGGATGGTAAATATTCAGTTACCGGTCTTAAAATATTTAGCAATACTACTATAATTGCAAATGCAGGATGCGGTGCCATTTTACGAAATCATTCCGATAAATCCATTTTTATTAATGCAGGTCAATCCTTTAATTCCGAAAAAGACTCTAATATTATCATACAAGGAGGAGTATGGAATGGGAATTACTACAATCCTGAAATTCCTCGAGGAGCACAAAGTAAGGGAGATAGCATAAATGGGCTGGTTGGATGCTTCAGGTTTCATGGTGTGGATAATCTGATTGTAAGGGATGTAATCCTTTATAAACCTGCAACATATGCACTCGCAGCTTCGAATATTACCCATGTATTATATGAGAATATTATTGTCGATGTAGGCCCGGATCCCTTAATTAACAATGATGGTTTACACATTGATGGGAACTCACAATACGGTGTTATACGGCATTGTGTTATCAATTCACACGATGATGGTATCGGATTAAATGCCGACGATTTATACCTGCGATGGTTCGACCGAAATGGGACTCATTCTGCTGAGGCTTTTTATTCTGAAGCTGCTGCCGGACCAATTTCTGATATCCTGATTGAAGATATTACACTGAACAGTACTCTTTTCGGTATAAGGATACTAAGCGGGAAGAGTCGAGTTGACCGGATTACTATCAGAAATGTGAAAGGTTATACCAGGGGATATGCTGTTGTTGTTGACAACTACCAGCATGATCCATCGATTGTCACTTTTGCAGGCCCTGGTAATATCGGAACTTTAAATTTTGAGGATATTGATGTTGAAATACATCCCGACGAAAAGATAAAAATGCCCAACGAGAGTTGCATCAACGTTTCTGCGAATGTTGAACAACTCATATTTAAAAATATTAAAAGGAAATATTTTGCCTGCAATGAACCAACAATTTATATAAAAGGTGAAAACACGGTAATTGGTTCTATGGAAGTAGATGGTTATTATAGTTATGATACAACTAAAAATTCAACTATCTCTCATATTTTAGTAGAAGGAGCCTCCATCAACCAACTCAGCATATCCAATGTCTCAGTTATGAGAACACTAAATAAGACAATGAATAACAGTGTGCTGCTTCAAACGCAGGGCAAAAGCAATATCAATTTACTGCAGTTAAACAGGATCAGCACAGATGGTATTTCTTCCCTGGTTTCGAATTCATCAGGGTACCTGAGTATAATTAATGCTTCCAATGTTATTCATACTCATGCATATGGCAAATATCCGTTTTATTTGAATAATGATAAAAATATTATACAGTCTCTGACTATTTCAAATTTCTATGGCAGCGAACTGATAGATGGAGGGACCAGCAGGATTTTACATAAAAAAGGTGACGCTTTTTAAACATATACCTTTCTGGAGATAAATATCAGGAGCTTAGTTTTAAATATTTGAAAAAAGTACTGTTACAAATTGATTTTAGCCAAAGGATATGACAAAAGGGAATGAAGAAAGTTTATTATCTGGATTATTTTGAAAACCATAACAAATATTTAATGAAAGAAAAAATCTACAGTGAATTTTGTAATGCACTTGGATATGCTTTTATAATTAGTATGTTCTTATTCAATGTCCGTTGCCAGGGTTCAAAAGATTCAGCTATTCAAGTATTTTCATCATCACAGGATGGTGACCGGTTAACAAAAAAAGATAATTTACAATTCACTCCTGATAAAGAATCTTCTCTGCCTGTAATTAGTATAGATGAAAAAATCCATTTTCAGAGAATTGATGGTTTCGGAGCCAGTTTTAACGAAGCGGGCATGATATGCTTAAACTCCCTGCCTGAATTGAATCGCATAAATGTCCTCAAGTCTTTATTTGACACTATTACCGGGGCGGGCTTTTCTCTGATGAAGTCTCCTGTTGCAGCTTGTGATTTTTCATCTGCCGGTACCTGGTATTCATATAACGATACTCCGGATGATACACTTATGAATAATTTCAGTATTGAAAGAGACCTTGGCATCAATGGTTTAATTCCATATATAAAAACATCAATGCAGCATGGCAGGTTTATTATCCAGTCACCTATGGATTTTGCCCCTGATTGGATGTATGTCAGCCTGAAGCCTGGAAAGAGAATTATTAAACCTCAATACTACCCTGCTCTTGCACGGTATTATTCAAAATATATCCAGGCATATGCTGCAAACGGTATAATCATAGACTACCTCAACCTTTTCAACGAGTCGGCCAGTGATAATATTTACCAGGGTTATTCCAGTGTTACCTACGATGAGATGGCTGAGATGATTAAACACTATGTTGTTCCTCAGCTGAGAACTGATGGTTTGACCACAAAGATTCAACTGGGGGAGCCCTGTTTCAGACCTTCTGCAATACGGCATTTTGCTCCTGTTCTGGATGACCCGGAAGCCAGGAAGCATATTAGTGTTCTTGGAGTGCATGGATACGATTTTAATCAGTATTCATCTTTGACGGAGCTTCATAACAAATACCCTGAATATCCAATTTGGATGACGGAGGTATGCTATGCCGGGGAATCTTTATTCCCTGCAGACTACCCATTTACAAAAAAACCTCCGATTCTCGATTTTGGTGATGGAGAATTGTGGGGTAATACAATCGTAAATGATATGAAAAACTGGGTTTCCGGATGGATTTACTGGAACATGATCCTTGATCAGAATGGAGGGCCCTGGTTAATTTCACCGGAACATTCTGATCCCGATAACAACTTTCAACATCCTGTGTTAATAATTAACCGGGATACAAAGCAAACCATATATACAGGCTTATACTATTATCTGTCTCACTTTAGCAGATTTGTCAGACCCGGAGCCAGCCGGATCGATTGTAAGGGTGGCACATCCACACTTAATTTTGTGGGATTCCTGAATACAGATGGTACTATTATTCTTAATGTAATAAACAATAGCGATGAAATAGACTGCAAAATATCATGGGACAAGAAAATGCTGATTTTAAAGCTTAAGTCCCATTCGATAACAACGCTGAAATGGGACTCAGCTGCCAATAATAAGTGAAAATATTAAAGAATTATAAAACTACTAACCCCGGGAAATTACTATGAACTTTTTAATTCTCCTAGTTTCGCTTTCCTTCCTGATTCTTATCTCCTATAAGGGTTACAGTGTAATTCTTTTTTCAATTATTGCCGCCCTGGCCGCAATATTGTTTACTGATCCAGTTCTTGTTGCACCAATGTTTTCGAATGTTTTCATGGTAAAGATGGCTGATTTTGTTAAAAACTACTTTCCTGTCTTCCTGCTGGGTGCTCTTTTCGGAAAGATGATAGAGATGTCAGGATTCTCAAAAGCCATTGTTGTTGCCGTGATCAATGTTCTTGGGAATCAAATGGCAATGCTCTCTATTGTATTGGTTTGTGCCATACTCACATATGGCGGAGTTTCACTTTTTGTAGTCGTTTTTGCTGTTTATCCTTTTGCAGCAGAACTATTCAGGGCAGGCAATATACCGAAAAGGTTAATTCCTGGTGCAATAGCACTTGGGGCCTTTACCTTCACAATGGATGCATTGCCTGGGACTCCGCAGATTCAGAATATAATTCCTACAACTTTCTTTAATACAAGCACTTGGGCCGCTCCATGGCTGGGCATTCTTGGTTCTGCCTTTACCCTGATTTTGGGATCACTGTATCTTTTCTGGCAGAGGAAAAGGGCTGAAAAGGAAGGATTGGGATACGGAACAAATTTGATTAATGAACCTGAATCCTATGTATCCCAAAAGTTGATCAATCCCTGGTTAGCAGCCCTGCCGCTGGTAATAGTAGTCATTATGAACAAGATATTTACTTATATTATCCCTTCATTATATGGGAATATACATTCCATGAAACTGGCTGGTTCATCAAATATTATTACCACCGATGTCTCTAAATTTGCAGCTATATGGGCGGTTGAGGGAGCTCTGGTCCTGGGCATTCTTACAGTGCTTGCCTTCGCCTATAAACCTGTAATTTCCCGATTTGTTGAAGGTAGTAAAGCAGCTGTGACCGGTTCCCTTATGGCAAATCTTAACACCGCTGCTGTTGTTGGTTTTGGTGCTGTAATAGCGGCTTTACCAGGATTTCTGGTAATCGCAGATGCACTGAAGTCAATACCTGATCCTCTGATTAATGAAGCTGTTACGGTTACAGCATTATCC
Source organism: uncultured Chitinophaga sp. (assembly GCA_964349045.1). Classification (GTDB taxonomy): domain Bacteria; phylum Bacteroidota; class Bacteroidia; order Bacteroidales; genus JACJXF01. Next base: position 9,276 of record CAYGFI010000020.1, on the reverse strand, counting down.
GGAATTACAGGCTCAGCATCTGGCGGAATGACAATCGCACTGACAGCAATGGCAAATACATTCATTGATAATGCTAATGCCGCAGGTATTAACCTGGAAGTTCTTCATCGTGTTGCTGCAATGGCTTCAGGTGGAATTGATACACTGCCTCACAATGGTGCAGTAATTACGCTGCTTGCAGTTACAGGCCTTACTCATAAACAGTCTTACAAAGATATTTTTGCAATAACAATCATAAAAACACTCGCGGTATTTTTCATTATTGGTATCTATTATCTTTTCGGAATTGTCTGAAAGCTGATGCATAATCAGAATAAAATGCAGGCTTTTAAAACATTCCTGGTAAATGTCAAAAACCATCGATTTGATCTAAAACTAATATCTGATAATTATGAAAAATGAAATTGTAATAACAGGCGCATGCAGAACTCCCATTGGCAGTTTCGGAGGTTCCTTATCAAGCGTAAGTGTTACAGAACTGGCTGCATCGGCAGTTTCTGAGGCTGTCATAAGATCTGGAATCAGCCCTGATATAGTAAATGAGGTGATTATGGGTTGTGTCCTGCAGTCTGGAATCGGACAGAATTTATCAAGACAGGCCTCCATTAAAGCGGGAATTCCTGTATCGGTCCCTGCAACGACAATAAACATGGTTTGCGGATCCGGATTGAAATCAGTCTGCCTGGCTGCCCAGTCAATCATGACTGGCGAAAACCAGGTAGTTGTTGCCGGGGGAGCTGAAAATATGAGCCAGGCCCCCTACTTACAAAAGGATTTGAGATGGGGAGCTAAAATGGGAGAGGCAAAATTGATCGATTCTATGATTTATGATGCCCTTACCGATGTATTCAATCAATATCATATGGGGATAACCGCTGAAAACATTGCTGAAAAATATGGTATTACCAGGACTGAACAGGATTTGTTTGCTGAAAATAGCCAGAAAAAGGCAGAACGGGCACAAAAAGAAGGATTATTTAATAAAGAAATTGTCCCTGTTAAAGTGGAATTAAAGAAAAATGAATCAAGATTGATTGAATCGGATGAGTATATTCGTTTTGGGACTACTGTTGAAAAACTCTCATTACTAAAACCTGCATTTAAAAAGGACGGTACTGTAACAGCCGGAAACGCTTCCGGTATAAATGACGGTGCTGCTGCGCTTGTGCTGATGTCGGGAGAAAAGGCACACACATTAGGGTTAAAACCTTTGGCAAAAATATTATCTTATGCATCAGCAGGTGTTGATCCTTCAATTATGGGGATCGGTCCTGTTGAAGCGTGCAGAACTGCACTCAAAAAAGCAAATCTGAAGATATCTGACATCGGTCTGGTTGAAGCAAATGAAGCGTTTGCAGTACAGTCATTAGCTGTTATAAGGGAGCTGGGCCTTGATACAGATAAAGTCAATGTAAATGGCGGAGCCATTGCACTGGGACACCCTGTGGGTGCAAGCGGTGCCAGGATTCTTGTGACTCTGCTTTATGAAATGATCAGGAGAAATGTAAGGTTTGGCATGGCTACACTTTGCATTGGCGGAGGAATGGGAATTACGTTAATTATAGAGAGAGAGGAAACAATATGAGGGTAAAATTTCTAAGTGCAGAAGAAGCTGTAAAACAAATAACCTCTGGTTCTACTATTGCTACCGATGGATTTGTGGGAGCGGCCTTCCCTGAAGAGCTTGCCGTTGAACTTGAGAAAAGATTCATTGCCACCGGTGAACCCAGGGATTTAACTCTCGTTTACTGCGCCGGACAGGGAGACGGGGCAGAAAGGGGATTAAACCATCTTGGTCATGAAGGTCTGTTGAAAAGGGTCATTGGAGGTCATTGGGGACTGGTTCCAAAAATCCAAAACCTGGCAGTTGAAAACAAAGTGGAGGCATATAATCTCCCTCAAGGTATTCTTTCACACTTATTCAGAGATATTGCAGCCAAAAAACCAGGTGTGATCACACATGTAGGGCTTGACACTTTCGTAGATCCACGACAGACAGGAGGTAAACTTAACGGGCTGACCAAAGATGATATTGTCCGGTTACTTGTTTTAGACGGGAAAGAATACCTGTTATATAAAACATTCCCGGTTCACTTTGCATTCATCAGAGGAACTTCTGCTGATGAAAACGGAAATGTTACCATGGAAAAGGAAGGTATCTTCGGTGAGGTACTCTCTGTTGCCGCAGCCTGCAAAAACTCCGGGGGAAAAGTCATAGTGCAGGTTGAGAGAATTGTGAAAGCTGGTACTCTTAATCCTAAACTTGTCAAGATTCCGGGTATATATGTTGATACAATTGTGACAGCCTCCCGACCTGAGTACCATATGCAGACCTTTGGAGTACAATATAATCCCTCATATTCAGGAGAAGTCAGAATACCTGAAAGTCAAGTTGAAATCCCGGAACTGAACGAAAGAAAAGTCATTTGCAGGAGGGCCGCTATGGAACTTAAACCAGGTTCCATTGTGAATCTTGGAATAGGTATGCCTGAGGGTGTTTCTGCTGTAGAAAATGAAGAAGGCAGAGCAGGCCGTTATGTTCTGACAGTTGAATCAGGACCCATTGGAGGATTGCCTGCTTCCGGTCTAAGTTTCGGATGCTCAGTCAATCCTGAGGCAATTATTGACCAACCTTACCAGTTTGATTTCTATCACGGCGGAGGTCTTGACACAGCCTTTCTCGGTCTTGCCCAGGTAGATTCTATGGGAAATATAAATGTAAGCCGATTTGGGACCAGGATACCTGGCTGCGGGGGATTTATTGATATTACACAAAATGCCAGGGAGGTTATTTTCTGCGGAACATTTACAGCCTCAGGATTAAAGATTGATGTCAGGGAAGGAAAACTGATAATATTAAGTGAAGGGAAAATCAGAAAATTCATTAAGCAGGTTGAGCATATTACTTTTAGCGGTAGGTATGCCCAAAAAACAGGACAAAAAGTACTGTATATTACTGAAAGGGCAGTTTTCAGACTTGCGGAGAACGGTTTAGAGCTGATTGAAATCGCCCCTGGTATTGACATTCAAAAGGATATACTGGACCATATGGATTTCATCCCAATTATCCCTGAAAAGATCAGGGAAATGGATCACAGACTTTTTAGAAAAGAAAGAATGGAATTAAACTTATGATTGAAAAATAATGTATTATAAAAGTTGTAGTATTATATAAATAAAGATGATATAAAATGGAAACAATAGCAGTGGTAGGAGCAGGCACTATGGGGTGCGGAATTGCACAGGTTTTTTTAGAGCATGGATACAAAGTAGTTTTAAATGATTTGAATGAGCAGCTTTTAAAAAACGGGGCGTCAACAATTAATAGGAACCTCGATAAAAGCCTGGAAAAAGGGAAGATTAGTCTTGAAACTAAAAGAGATGCATTGGCAAATCTTGTCTATTCAAAAGAAATAGAGGTCTTGAATGAATGTTCTCTCATCATTGAAGCTGTAAGTGAGAATATGGAAATAAAAAAGAACATCTTCAAAAAGCTCGATGAAATCTGCGGGAGCACCGCTATATTAGCTTCAAACACCTCATCATTGAGCATTACCGGGTTATCAAACGCAACCAAACGGCCGGAAAAAGTTATTGGGATGCATTTTTTTAATCCTGCTCCAATTCTTCAATTGGTAGAAATAATTAAAGGACTTAGAACCTCGGCAGAAACCTTTGAAAGGGTCAGTAATATAATTTTAACCCTTGACAAGACACCAATTAAAGTTGAGGAATCGCCTGGATTTATTGTAAACCGTTTGCTGATACCGATGATTAATGAAGCGGTTTGTTTACTTGCAGAAGGTGTTGCAGGCGCCGCCGAAATAGATAATGCAATGAAGCTGGGTGCAAACCACCCAATGGGGCCGCTTACTCTTGCTGACATGATCGGATTGGATGTGGTACTTGCCATTATGGAAACCCTGCATGTTGAAATGGGCGACAGTAAATACAGGCCTCATCCTCTTCTTAGAAAAATGGTCAGAGGCGGGATACTCGGGAAAAAAACTAAAACAGGCTTTTATGAATATTAATCTACGCTGAAGAAAAATTAAAGGAGGATCAACAATGAGACTAAAAAACAAAGTATGTATAATTACCGGTGCTGCAAGAGGGATAGGTAAAGCATCTGCAATAAAATTTTCATCAAACGGGGCAAAGGTAATTATATGTGATCTGGATGATGCAGTGGTACAAAGCACCGTTAAGGAACTTTCAGAATATGGGGAAGTAAAGGGCTTCGCAGTGGATGTGACAAAACCAGAAGAAATCAGGCACATGGTTGCTGAGGTTTTGAAAACATATGGACGAATTGATGTACTTATCAACAACGCCGGAATTACCGCTGATTCAACACTTATGAAAATGACAACCGAACAGTTTGACAGGGTGATAGATGTAAACCTTAAAGGAACGTTCAATTGTACTAAAGAGGTCGCACCGGCCATGATCCAGGGCGGAAAGGGCAAAATAATAAACGCCTCTTCGGTAGTCGGACTATATGGAAATTTCGGGCAGACAAACTATGCCGCTTCAAAATTTGGTGTAATCGGTATGACAAAAACATGGGCCAAAGAACTTGGAAGGAAAAATATTAATGTGAATGCAGTTGCTCCAGGCTTCATTCTTACAGAAATGACAATGAAAATGCCTGAGAATGTATTAAACATGATGAAGGAGAAAAGTCCGTTAAACAAACTGGGAACACCGGAGGATGTAGCAAATGTCTTTATGTTCCTTGCCTCAGATGAATCAGATTTTATTCATGGTACGGTAATCAGTGTTGATGGAGGTGTGGTGCTTTAAGAAATTCCATCTGAAACTCCATCAGGAGAAAAAAAGTTAATACCCGCCCTGCCTGTCCTGATCCATCGGGAGCATGGGACATAAAAAATAAGGGTAATTAGTTTTATTTAGATTATATGCCTGCATAATCCTGATATTGCGATGTATTGAAAAATAACAGCCGGACACTATTGATTTAATTATACACTTTTATTAATGAATAACTATCGAATAGCCTTCCAAACTCATGATTTTGGGCCACAAAAAGATCCTTTCACTTTTGGTATTGTTACACATGGATTTGCTAATCATAATCTTTGGGTCAGTCCGGTTGATATAAAATCTGTTTATTGGAATGAAAAATTTCAAGGCTCTATATTGGCCGGAAAGTATGATGAGGTTTTGGCTGATTTACAATTATTGGAGTATAAACCAAAATTATGTATTGCAGTCTTTACAAAGAATGCCGGAGTAGAACTTTTTATTAATCGTTTTGTTCAAATAATGCCAGGAATAACCCTTGCAGGGGGTGTGGCTGCAATAGGAGATGAACAGCTGAAAAATGAATTAATACCTGGTTCTGAAGATATTCGCTTGTTTGCATTTGCCGAAGGCTGTTTTGAATTCCAGTCGCTCAACATCTATGAAAAAACAGGAATAGAGGTGGAAATAAAAAGAACATCGGATAGAAATTTTGAGCTTTTGCGGGTAATTCCGGATGGAAGCTGGCAAAACGCAGCTGACTTTTATCACGGGCAGCAAAAGATCTTTGATATAGAGTGTAGTGATTTTGAGTCACTTACTTTCAGTGACAGGAATGATAGAAATCTTCATTTCAGCCTTGTTGGAAATTCGCTGCACTCTGGTGCTGATCTGCCCGATGATAACATCCTGCTTTTACGCGTAACCAATAAAAATAATGTCGAGGAACGGGTAGCCGATTTTATATCAGGTGAGCACTCACTGATTTTTGGATGTGCAGGCATTCGCTCCCTGATTCAAAAACCATTGTTTACAGGTCAAAATTCACTGGCTGGATTTATGTTTGGGGAAATAGTTGCTGTAAATCATAAAGCTAAATTTGGCAACCTGATGGTTACTAAAATAAAATTACTTGAAAAGGTAAAACAAAAAGGATTAAAAAAATGAAAGTTTGAAGAGAGCTAAAAACTTTCTCTGGTTGTACCAAAAGAAAATGAGGTAGAGTTGTGAAAGGTCAACCGGAAAAAAGTCTCACTTACTGAAATTGGATAAACCGGCAAAGGCTCCACAAGATATCGGCTTACCGGAGGATAAAAGGTACAATTGAATCTCAGGTTTATATAATTTAAATTACATTCAAAATTTGGTCATAATATATCGTCAGTTTTATCTGCTTGTGCTTTGTGCCACTTTGATTTTATGCAGCGATACTCATGCACAGCGTTCCGATCGTGTTTTAATTGGCGCCATACGCTGGGATGCCTGGTACCGTGCGGTGGAAGGGGTAAATCCCGGACCGGTGGGAGAAGTTCAAAGAACATTATCCCCCGGCAAATACCATTTCCGGGCACCATTCTTTACCGAAGAATTGTCAGACACCTCCATCAGGATAATCGGTTACGACAATGATATAATTGGTAAAGAGATTGCTTATGCCAGTGCGGCAGGTCTGGATTACTGGGCTTTCTTACTTTATGATGAAACATACCTGATGAGTGAAGGCTTAAATATCTACCTCCGGCATAAGGACAGGGCAAAAATAAATTTTTGCGCCATTGCCGAACCAAAAAGGTTATGCAACAGCGAGGGAAAAGAGACAGAACGAATCTTACGTCTCCTTCAGGAACCCAATTATCAGAAAGTATTGGGTAACCGTCCTTTAATCTATATTTTCAGACCGGATACTGGATTGATCAGTTCGAACGGAGGTGAAGAAATTGTAAGGCAAAAATTCAAAGATTTAAGAGCCGCCATTGCAGGCGCCGGCCATGCTGATCCCTACCTGGTTATTATGAGTACTGAAACAAATATCACTACAAAAATGCTCGACCTGACTTCGGCAGATGCTGTTTCTGAATATGCCTACCAGTCAGATCTGGACAGGAGTAAAACTACTTATCAGGATTTATGTAACGAGGCTAAAGAATTCTGGTTACAACAGAAAAACAGCGGTTATAAATCGATTCCCCTGGTGATGAGTGGCTGGAACCGGTGGCCTCGTATCGAACGCCCGGTAAGCTGGGAAGCAAACTGGCAAACAGCCCCGGGCATAGAAATCACGAAAAATTACGATTTACCGACACCCAAAGAGCTGGCTAAGCATGTGAAAGAAGGAATCGACTGGGTTATTGAAAACCCTCAATCATGCCCGGCAAAATCAATATTAATCTATGCATGGAATGAGCACGATGAAGGAGGATGGCTCTGCCCAACCTTTCAAAAAGACAGTTCTCCTGATGACAGCCGTCTAAAAATGTTAAAAAAAGTACTTGACCAGCGTTGAACATAACCTCACAAAGGGTTGTTTTATATATTTGTGAACCTGTAAGGTTTCAAACTATAAGTAGCAACATGAGTTAATTAGTAAACAAAACCGGGTATATTTTTAGGTTTTAATTTTCATTAAAATCAAGAGTGTATGAAAAAATATAATTGGTCTATGACCTGTGTATATATTTTGTTGGCAGCTTGTTTAATTGTACCAGAAAAAATATATTCACAAAATGGTCCGCTCCAATTATCGGGTCCAAGAATAGGACTTACTGCTATTGGAGGGGAACTTGCCAAAACCCTCAAAGATGAATTTGATGCTTTCCCTCTTATCACACAATTTGGCTGGCAATTTGAATGGAGATACTTCTCCATTTAAGATGGTCTTACCGGTGTTGTGGAATTTGTACCTCTGATTGGAGGAGTTGAGCAAGGTCTGCTCATTCCTAGTTTAAGCCTTATAATGGGTATGCGCTCTCCAAAGGGATTTGAAGTTGGTATTGGCCCAAATTTGTCGTTCAGCGAAACAAGTATTGTTTTAGCTGCAGGAATTACAAAAACCACCGGTAAAATAAACTGGCCAATAAATTTCGCAATACTTCCCTCGGAAAAAGGATTAAGGCTTTCAATATTATTCGGTTTTAATATTGCCGACTGATTCACAGAAGGCCAAAAGATATTGTAATGTAAAATTTATAACTGCGTTTTTCATTGGCGATGCCAAAATTACGGCGAGAAACTGTATCACCAAATCCCAAATGATAATATTTGAGTTTATGTGCTTCCAAACTTAGCATTAAATTCGGAATACGTTCCGAAAATAGCGTCTATTTAAGGAATATAATGCAAAAATGTTTCATATCTTTGATCCATTAGAAAAAAAAGAAATCCTATAATGGAAAAATATGAACGTTTTTTAAAAATAAAATTACCTGCAGGACAATCTGCATTTCTTTGGGGGCCTAGGAAAACAGGCAAATCAACGCTTCTGCGTACACTCTTCCCGGACAGCATTTTTTTTGATTTTCTGGATACTGATTTGTTTTTCCGTTTTTCAAACAGACCTGCCCAACTTATAGAGGAGTTGGATGCATTTTCGCCCGAGAAGCTCAGTAAACCTGTTATTCTTGATGAGGTTCAGAAGATACCCAAAATACTGGATGAAGTGCACCGCCTGATAGAGAACAGGGGAATCAGGTTTATTCTCTGCGGGTCGAGTGCCCGTAAGTTAAAACGGGGCCAGTCCAATCTTTTAGGGGGCAGGGCATGGAGGTATGAATTGTTTCCATTGGCAACACCTGAACTTCATGAATGGAAACTTCTGGATGTATTAAATAAAGGTTTGATTCCTTCGCATTTTCAACAACCCGATGTAAGCAGATCCCTTAAAGCCTATGTCCAGGATTACCTGATGGAAGAGGTATTTCAGGAGGGCCTTGTGCGCAATATCCCATCATTTTCACGATTTTTTGATTCTATTGGATTTTCACACGGGGAGATGACAAATTACCTTAACATCTCAAGAGACTGCGGTGTTGATTCAAAAACCGTCAGAGAGTATTACCAGATCCTTATTGATACCCTGATGGGAATTATGATAGATCCTTTTAAGATACGTCAGACTCGTCAGGTTATCACCCGGACGCCCAAGTTTTATCTTTTTGATACGGGGGTTGCCGGAGCAATAACAAAAAGAATCATACAAGAGGAACGGGGCGAATTATTCGGAAAAGCCTTTGAACATTTTATA
>CAYGFI010000020.1:0-259 GCA_964349045.1 uncultured Chitinophaga sp. | reverse complement strand
GACGAGAGAGACTTATTATACTATATTATTTATTTTAATATGGATTTCGAAATAAGGTATTGGAGAACGAAATCTGGTCTGGAAGTGGATTTTATTCTTGGAGACGGCGAAATTGCGATTGAAGTTAAAGGCAGCAAAAGGATTGATCCGGGCGATTTAAAAGGTATCCGGACTTTTCAAGAGGAACTGCATCCCCGGAAATGCATTGTTGTTTGCAATGAAGCTTCAGAGAGAAAAGCAGGGAAAATCGATATAATGC
>CAYGFI010000019.1:0-43599 GCA_964349045.1 uncultured Chitinophaga sp. | reverse complement strand
AGTAATGGCGTTTTTATAGGAATTAATGAACCAATTATCCCAAGAGCATTTACGAGTGTTACAGCACCGGTATATTTAAGACCGGAATACTCTTACTTTATGTACGCAATGCAAGCTGCAAATATTTTACCGGCATTAAAAAGCAGGGAAAAGGAGTATGAGTTTTTTATTTTATCTGATGCAGTAATGTCAAATGATTCATCTTTTGAGGTGGTATTTTTAGATCCTGAAAGAACAAGGTACAATTTTACCAGATTTTTAAGGTCATCATATCCAAGGATCAAAACCACTATGTCGAACCTTGATCTGACGAGATTATTGTTGAATCAGGTGGCAATTAGCAGACCCCCGGGAATATCCAATAAGGAATTTATGCCAAATCTTGCCGGGAATTATATTATATATGATCATATCAATAATGAAGTCAGGGGAGCTCAACAATCCGTTTATGGTTATAAAGGTGATTCACTGGTATTTGTGCATCCGCAGCTTATTGATTATCCGACAGATAATGGTTCCACCTATGTAACAGAAGCATGGTTCCGGGGTCCGGAAACAGAGATTTATAATTTACTTGGAAAGTATGGTAAGTTTATGAGTTTACTGGACAAGACAGGATTGGCCAGTAAAAAGGAGTTCACCATGAAACTTACAAAACCCGGAGAGTTTTATACAGTTTTTGCCCCTTCAGATTTAGCGCTGGATGCAATAGGCGCTGATACCATTCAAATTGATCGCCTTAGGGAAATATTGAAAAAACATTTTATCCGAGGGCAAATCCTTTTTACCGACATGAATTCATTTAGCGGAAATTATGTAACTATGAGTAATAGCCGTTACAAACTTAGAATTGTAAAACAACCGGATAAAATTATCATTCTGGATAACAATAATAACACTTTTGTTGAAATTAATGAAGACCCGCTTAAAACAAATATAATTATAGGTTACGACACAAATCCTTCCGGTTCAAGTTTATCAGAATATGATTTTGTCTCTACCGGGGTAATTCATGAAATTGATAAGGTATTAGATTTATAGATAGAACCATATTTTTATGAAAATATATATTTTTATTATTACTATATTTTTATTATTCCCGGGCATCGATGCTCATGCCCAGAAAGCAGTTATCCGCGGCAAAGTAACAGACAAGGGAACTGGTGAAGTCCTCCCTTTCGTTACCATAGCAGAAATGGATAAGGAATCCAGGATCGTTAGCGGGACCGTTACGGATATAAACGGTAATTACACGATTGAAATCAAAAATACCAACGAACAGATTGTGGTCAGTTTTATTGGTTATAAAACACTAAAAGTTGATATAAACAATCGCTCCATCATTGATTTTGCACTTGAAACTGAAGCCATAGATATTGAAGAACTTGTAATTGTAGGCACCAGGACTACCTCCGACCCTCTGAGCAATATTGCTGAAAGAGACCGTACCAGTTCCACTGCAAAGATTGATATGAGTGAATTGCTGGCAACGGGTGTTGTTTCTGCTGACGATGCTATGCAGGGTCAGTTAAGTGGCGTGGATATAGTTTCCAGTGGAAGCCCCGGCAGTGGTGCGAATATAGTGATCAGGGGCATGGGTACATTAGGTAATTCGACTCCATTGATTGTTGTAGATGGCATCCCTCAGGATGTAAAAGGTGCCTCAGACTTCGATTTTAGTACTGCCGACCAGGAAGGAATTGGTTCGTTGGTAAGTATTTCTCCACAGGACATCAAATCGATAGAGGTGCTGAAAGATGCCGGATCCGTTGCCGTTTGGGGGTCAAAGGGAGCCAATGGCGTACTGCTGATTGAAACCCTGCGTGGAGTCAGAGGAAGAACCCGGTTCAGCTATCAAAATAAAACTTCATTTTCCAAAGCGCCGCCCGATCTCCCTTTGTTGAATGGAGATGAATATATTATGCTTCAATTGGAGGAATTGCATGCACCAACAGGTTTATTTAATGTCCCGGCTGAACTGAGTGGCGACCCTACTATTTTGGGTATTAATTATTATAATTATATTCAGAATACAGACTGGCTTAGTTACTTAACCCAGGTAGGGGTTATTCAGGATCATTATTTTAAAATAAGCGGGGGAGGACAAAGGACAAACTATTTTAGTTCAATCAATCTTGTCGATGAAACCGGGACAACTATCAACACCGGGTTAAAAAGGATCACCTCTCGGACAAATGTTGATTATCGGGTTTCCAATAAGCTTAGCTTTTCCAGTAACTTCTCATACTCAGGCAACACGAAAATTGATAATTATCCTTATAGAATCAACGAAACTGTAAGAGATATGGCGATCAGGAAGGCTCCCAATATGAGCATTTGGGAACTTGATGAAAAGGGCAATAATACCGGTGAATACTTTACTCCTATAAGATCTTACCAGGGCACCGGATCTCTTTACTATAATCCGGTTGCCATGTCGGAACTTGGTAAAAACAATACAGAGGAAAATACGGTCGAAACTTCTTTCTTCTTAAAATATAATATCTTACCCTGGTTAAACTTCCAGGAGGTAATTTCATTTACCTATCTTAATTCCAAAATGAAAAAGTTTTTGCCTTATAATGCAATCGGTGAGGACTGGCTGTACAACATGAAAAATTTTGGTAATGAAATTAACAGATCCACCTCAAGGCTTCTTACACGTTCCCAGTTATTTATTAACCCCAGGTTAAAGGGCAATCATTCCGTATCATCATCCCTGATGTGGGAGACCAAGGAAGAAAATTCCTACTATATTTCACTTGCAAACTCCCAATCACCTTCAACCCTGATCGCGGATCCGGCAGCAGGTTCGGTACTTACCTGGGTAAATTCCGGACAAACTGTGGTTAAATCAATCGGGGCACTGGCTCAACTATTTTATAAATACAGGGATAAATACATGCTTACAGCAAATCTTAGGTTCGACGGGAATTCAAAATTTGGATTAAACAGCCGGTATGGTTTATTTCCCAGTATATCTGCAGGTTGGCGTTTTTCCAGTGAACCATGGGTTCAAAATCTTACATTTCTGGGTGAATCGAAAATCAGGTTTAGCTATGGTATTTCAGGAAATGACAGAAGTGATCCCAATGGTCTTCAAGCTTATGACCGGCATTCAGCCTATGGACTTACCGGAAGTACCCAGAATGCTTATATTGATAATGCCCTGATATTACCATTACGAATTCAGCTGGACCAGTTAAGATGGGAAAAAATTACCCAGTGGAATACAGGAATTGACCTGATTCTTTTTAAGCGGGCAACCATAATTTTTGATGTTTACAATAAGGTCACTTCCGATATATTGTGGAAAAATTATAATATTCCCAGTTCATCAGGCTACCCGACACTTTTATGGATCAATGGCGGTAAATTAAACAATCAGGGTTGGGAGTTATCATTGGATTATCAATTAATTAAAAGAACCAATTTATCATTCCGGCTTAAAACGAATATTTCGAGGAATGTAAATAAATACCTTGCATTTCCGGATAATTTTAATAATGAAGTTTCTACTAATCTTGGTAACAGCCAGTATCCTCGTCGTGCAGTCCTTAATCAACCGGTTGGCTCCTTTTACGGTTTACGTTTTCTGGGAGTGTGGCCCGATGATAACTCTGTACATGTGTATAATGAAAATGATGAAATCATTAAAGATCCCCTTGGCAATAATCTGCCGCTGACCTATCAGTCAGGTTATATATTCCAGGGCGGTGATGCGAGATATGAGGATTTAAATCACGATGGTGTTATTGATTTAAACGACGTAGTTTATCTTGGGAATGCAAATCCAAGTTTTGAGGGTGGATTTGGTGCTATAGCCAAAATAAAAAAGAATTTAAATGTAAGTTTTATGTTTCATGCCCGGCTGGATTATTCAATCGTTAACCTTATTGCATCACAAACTCAGGGTATGAACAATTATAACAATCAGAGTAAAGCTGTTTTGAAAAGGTGGAGAAAACCGGGTGATAATTATGAAGGAATATTGCCCAGGGCATATTTTGCCAACCCGGTTAATAACCTGGGATCGGACAGGTATGTTGAGGATGGCTCTTTTTTAAGATTAAATAACATTTCTGTATCTTATGATTTCCCAAAACAGCTTTGTGAGAAATTACACACGGATCAGATAAATGCAGGATTTACTGTTCGGAAACTTTATACCTGGACAAATTATACCGGGCAGGATCCGGAGATCACGCCATCAAATGATCCCTTTTTCCTGGGAGCAGATACCGGGAAAACACCTGTTCCAATGAGAATGACATTAAGTTTAACGGTAAACTTTTAACAGTTATATGATAAGATTCGATAGAAATATAAAACTAATATTAATGTTGCTCGTTTTCAGCATTTCATCCTGCTCAGACTGGCTGGATGAGCAACCTATTGACGAGTTGGTCCAGGATAATTTCTGGCAGACAAAGGATGATGTGGAATCCGTTTTAATGTCAGCATACGCTCAGTTTGCCCAGATGGATGACTTACTTTTCTTATTTGGTGAGCTTCGGGGAGATATGATCGAAATAAACAGACCGACCTCTGAACAACGAAAGGTTGTGGAAGGAAACCTCGAACCCGATAATACTCTTTGTAATTGGTCAAACTTTTATAAAATAATTAATTATTGTAATCTTGTTTTAGAGTACAGTGAAATAGCACAAAGCAGGGATAAAACCTTTACCGATTACCAGTTAAAGGTTTTTACTGCGGAAGCTTTGTTCCTCAGGAGTTTGTCATATTTTTATCTGGTAAGAATATTTAAGGAGGTGCCTTTCGTAACCCGGTCTGCTAAAACTGATAACCAGGATTTCAACCTCCCTAAAGCAGATGAACAGACAATAATTGATGCTATAATAATTGACCTGGAACAAGCCAGGTTGTTTGCTGCTGTTGATTTTGAAAATTCGAAAAATAATATTGGTCGGGCAAGAAAAGATGCAATTCACGCTTTATTAGCTGATGTGTATTTGTGGAATTCGGAATATGATAAATGCATTTCTTATTGTAATCTGATTATTGATAGCAAAAAGTATTTTATGATTCCGGGTTCGCAATGGTACAGTAATTATTATCCGGGAAATAGTTTTGAAGCCATTTTTGAATTTCAGCATGATCAGGGATTACTGCAATCCAATAATATTTACAGATTTACATATATTGATCGACGGTTTATTGCAAGTCAGTATGCAAATGATTTGCTCTCCGGGTTGATTACGGGAGATATAGTAAGAAGTGATGGTTCATACAGAGAAACTGATTTCATTATCTGGAAATACGCCGGAACAATCGGGGATGGAAGAAGCTCAAGACCCAGTTCGGAACAAAACAGTTGTAATTGGATTGTTTACCGCCTTGCGGATATCTTACTTATGAAAGCTGAAGCGTTAGGACAATTGGAGCAATACGATGAAGCTATAGCATTAGTTAACCAGGTCCGCCAACGTGTATATTTAGGCGCTGTCGAGCCTTCAAAAACGCGAAATGGCGTTGAGGATTTTATTTTGGAAGAAAGAGCCAAAGAACTTGCTTTTGAAGGTAAAAGATGGTTTGATCTGTTGCGAATGGGGAGAAGAAATAATTATGAAAGAAAGGCAGACCTTATTGACAGGATCGTACAATTTGTACCTTCTTTTCAACGTCCTGTTTACATTGCTAAACTCTCAGATCCCTATGGATGGTATTTTCCAATTTATTATAAAGAAATAGAAGCAAACAAGAATCTGGTTCAGAACCCTTACTACTTTTCTTTTACATATTAATATAATATTGCATGTCAGGAATTCAAAAAATAGCGGGATTATTCTTAATACTGTCATCTGTTATATTACTTAACAGTTGTGAAAATGAAATGGATAAATCTTTCGTTCTCGATACCGAGTTATCCATAAGGGATTATATAAAACAGAATGAAGATAAGTTTTCAGTTTTTTCAAGGATATTGGATGAATCAGGACTTTCTCCGGCATACAACGCTTATAACCCGACAGGAAATAAGTATACACTGTTCCTTCCAACGGATGATGCATTTCAGGAGTATGTTACATCCTCCAAAAATTACAATTCTGTTGATGATCTTCTCAGCGATTCAGAGTTTGTAAAGCTTATAGGGCTTTTTCACCTGGTAAATACTGAATTTACAACTAATGATTTTACCAATAGCGCTTTGAGAGATTCAACAATGACAGGCGATTATCTCACGGTTCAGTTTAAGGTGGGTAATAACACTGACATTATTTATGAAGTGAATAACAGTGCGGTAATTATTGAACCAAATATTGAAATGGTTAATGGCATTATCCAGGTTATTGACGGAGTGCTTCAACCTGTTAATTTTTCCAGTTATGATTGGTTGAAAGAACGGGCTGAATTTGGGATTTTTACGGAGTTACTTGAACAAACAGACCTGGTCAGTCAGATGGGAACAACCCGGCTCAACAGCAATGGCCAGACTGTTAAAAATCGGTTTACCGTATTAGCAGAACCTGATTCGGTCTTCTTTAAAAGAGGTATTCAATCTTTTAATGAACTTGCACTAAAATATGGCAGCGCCTCAACAGCTTTCACTGATACTTCCAACAGTTTATATAAATTCGCAGCATACCATCTCCTTGATAATACCTATTTTCTGGACCAGTTATCCGGAGGAGTCCTGAATACCTATTCTGATTATCCGATTAGCGTTGCAGTTGGAATTGATATAAAAATAAATAAAGGATTTAAGATTATTGAAAAAATTGTTGTCGGAACCGATACAAGTATTCTTGATTATGTTCCGATTATCTATGAACTAAGCAATAATTCTACTTTAAACGGCCCTGTACATGTAATATCTGAAATTTTGGAATTATTTAATCCACCCAGAAGTAACTACTATAATTATTTCTATAATGAACCTATAATAAACTCATTACAAAATACACCCGGGCAATATCAATATGAAAAACCGGAGCAAATGGAAGTACTTGATTGGGGTGGAGCGAAAGACGGATTATGGTATATTAAAAGTTCTTCGACTTCAGAACTGGCCAATAAGCAGGATTATCTCAATATAACAGGAAACTTTTGGCTGGAGTATAAGACCCCAAAAATAAGACCCGGAAGTTATAATGTCCAGATAAGAGCCGGTGTTAATAATTCTAAATACGCTGTAATTCAGGTAGTTGTTGATGGTTTGCGTTTGGGATACCCGATAAATCTCAGGTCTCTTGGTACCTCTTCTTATGCTTCAGTTACTTTTGGACCAATTGAATTCCTGGGAAATATGGAACATACAGTAAGGATTGAAGCCGTTATTCCGGGAATTTTCAACTGGGATTACGTGGTATTTATACCTGTTTAATAGAATAATTATCAGGTACTCATATGTTTTGTTTATATGATTTTGAAATGCTTAAAAAGAACAGAAAAATATTTGTATTAACTTATCTGTTTAATTCATACAATAATGTTGGATAAATTGATCTTAAGAAATATTTTCAGGTTAATGATTGCAGTTCCTGCTGCATTACTGATCATTTCCTCCTGTAAACAGGACTGGGATAACTATTATGATGTACCGGCCGGTTCGAATACTAAGATGTGGGACGTCGTAAAGCAAAATCCAGACTTTTCAAAATTTGTTGAGCTGATGCAGGAAACCAAACTTGACACAATTTTTGACAGGAAACAGTCATATACCCTGTTTATTCCTGACAATGCAAGTTTCAAAAATTTCAATCCTGGAAACCTTACAATGGATAGAGTTTTGGGATATCATATATTAAAAACAGTATTTATACCTTCAAGTATTAATGGTAGCAGGAAAATACAGACATTTTTCGATAAATATGCCCTGGTTGAAGAATATGATAATGAGTATTATTTTGATGGTAATTTAATTACCAATCCCAGTAGTCTGTATAAAGATGGTATGTTTTATAAAATGTCTATTGTAGCCACTCCTAAACCTACATTATATGAATATTTGAAATTTTATGTCCCTGTTTTCCGGAGTTATGTGGATAGTCAGGACTCAATTGGTTTCAATCCTTTTACAAGTTTCCCGATTGGTTTTGATAAGGATGGTAATACAGTGTATGATTCGGTTTTTACCAGCGTAAATTTATTTGAACGCGATTACTACCCTCTTTCCCTGGAATCAAGAGATAAATCGGCTACATTTTTATTGTTCACCCAGGAACAGTATGATAATGCACTCGATCAAATGGCTCTTAACCTGGGCATTCACTTTAACGACCGCAATGACATCCCCCTGACCTGGCAAAATGCTATATTAATCCCATATTTTATTACTTATGGTGTTTTTAATGATGCTTTGCAATACGAAGATTTTAATAAACCCTCACTCAGAAATATAAGGGGAAAAGATGTCAAAATTAATTTTGCTAACATTGATCCTGAGTCACGATATATCTGCAGCAATGGTGTCGTATTTATATATAAGGATCTGGTAATCCCTCCGGCGCTCTATCTGGATACCTTAAGACTTGAGGGCGAAGACCTGGTAACAGTGCCGGTAGGTTCTGAGGGATATGTTTGGAAAGATAATGTAATAGTTACTGATTATTCGAAAATTCCAACGGTCCTAACGTCGTCAGATGCTTCTAACGGAAGATATTTGACGGTTGAATTACCCAGGAACTCTACCGTGTTATATTCCCTGAGTTTTACGTTCAATAATGTATTCCCCTCCCGATATCAGTTTGTTTACAGGGCAAAAGCACGACCATCCGGGATGATTAAATTTTATGTTAATGATGTTCTTCTTGGTTCAGTCGATAACAGTAAATTTAATAAAACTGTTGATGGCAATCCCTCCGTTGCAGAATTCAATTTTAAAGCATTTTTTGTTGAAAATCACACGGAATATGGGGATGTTAAAATTAAGGTGGAATATAGCGGACCCGGAGCGCTTTCTAATAATGGTATTTGTCTCGATTATATAGGATTGATTCCTGTTAAATAGTTTCTAATTTGAATGAAATGGACCGTTTATTTACATATATGAGATTGTTTTTTTTAGTCTGCATTTTACAGTATTCTTTCATAGGATATGCACAGAATATTTATAAGGTAAGAGGTATTGTTACCGGAATTAATAATAAACCCGTCAGTAACGTGTCAATCAGTGCAGAGGGAGTTTCAGACAATCCTGTTATTACCAATGAAACGGGTGCTTTCACATTGGAAGTCCCGGATAAAAATGTTTGGTTATTGATCAGACCCGTAGGAAACTACAAATCCCAAAGAATCTTTTTAAACGGCCGTGAATCAATAAAAATAAAATTGGCTGCAAAGGATATGCGATCCGGATATGATAATGTGACAAAACCAGTAAAAGAGGACCTTCGCAGAAATCTTAGCAGCGCTGATTTTTCACTTAACCTTGATAATGTCAATAAGCTTCCGTATCAGACAATTGATCAGTATTTCCAGGGAAGAGTTCCCGGAATGCTTACGACCAATCATTCAGGGATGGCCGGTTATGGAACCTATTCGTATATGCGGGGTATGAAATCTATGAACGCTGGGAACCAACCTCTGATCATTGTTGACGGTATGCCTTATGAAAACCACGGTTTGTTTCCATCAAATGTTTCCGGTTACGTCTACAACCCTTACGTAAGTATTGTTAATGAAGATATTGTTGAATTAACTGTAATAAAGGATATCACATTAACCTCACTCTATGGTTCCAAAGCTTCAAATGGAATAATCTGGATTCAAACTCTTAAACCTACGGAAACTAAAACATCCATCGATGTCTCTCTGAAAACAGGGGTTAACCTTTCTCAAACAGTACTTCCGGTTTTGGATAATGAACAATTCAGAACCCTGGCAGACGAAATTTTAATGACATCAAATAGTAATGAAGAAACGTTTAGGAATACTTACCCCGGTTTATTTGATGATAAATTTTCCAGTACTTATTACCGCTACAACCATAATACTGACTGGCAGAATGAAGTTTTTCGTAATTCAACCATGAAAGACTTTTACATGAGCGTGAAAGGAGGAGATGAAATTGCCAAATACGGTTTGTCATTTGGATTTTCTAAAAACGATGGAATAATAAAGGCAACAGATTATTCCAGGATAAGCTTACGATTTGTAGGTACATTCAATATTTTCAAGTGGATGCAATTGTACGCAAATAATAACCTGGTTTACGGAAGCTCTAACCTGATGGAATCAGGCCCTGTTGAATATTCCAATCCTGTTCTTGCAAGCCTGAAAAAAAGCCCGGTTATGTATCCTTATCAGTTTGACAAAGATGGAAATGAGTTGTCTTACCTGGATGCAGTGGATAATTTTGGAATCAGTAATCCTGTCGCTATAATTAATGGGGTAATAGCAAATAATAACAACTACCGTTTTGTGGGTACTTATAACATTAATACTGATATTTCTGATCATCTGAAATGGAAATCCGTATTGGGCTTTAACCTGAATTCCTCCATTGAAGGGGTCTTTCTTCCATCTACAGGTATGGTTGAATATAATAACGGGCTTGCGTATAATGTTTCTAACCGGCAGGCTAACTACCTGAAATCTTTATACAATGATAACAGATTGGCTTATGATAAAACCTTCTTAAGGGTTCATTCTTTGACCGGCTTTTTAGGATTCAGGATTAATACAAATAAATTCGAACAGGATCTGGGAATTGCAAGAAACACCCCTTCCGATGTATACAGGTCATTAAGGTTTGGGGAAACCACATTGGCTGAAATTTCTGGTGATGTGGGTAATTGGAATTCGCTGGTGTTCTATGGAGGAATGAATTATTCCTTAAAAGATAAATACTTCCTGGGGGCTCATTATGCGATGGATGGTTCTTCCCGAACCGGGAAGGATGCAAAATCAGGCATCAGACTTTTTGACACTCCATTTGGATTATTCCCTTCATTTTCCGCAGCATGGAGAATTTCAAATGAGAATTTCCTGAAAAATATATTCTGGCTCAGCGATCTTAAGCTCAGGGCTAATTATGGCTTTTGTGGGAATGATAATATAGGAAATTATAAGGCAAGGGTTTATTACAGGGAGCTGTATTTTCGCGAAACAACAGGTATTATTCTGGGTTCCAGACCCAATACCAGTCTTACTTATGAAACCAGTGAGATGTTTGATGCAGGGCTTGATTTTACTGTATTTGGCGAAAGGATCAATATGAATCTGAATTATTTCAGCTACCTCTCTAAAGATCTGGTAAATTATGAAAAGCAGCCGGAATATATGGGATATAAATATCAGCTGGTAAACGGAGCAAGCGTAAAAAATTCGGGAATTGAGCTTGTGTTAAATGGGAGACTGATAGAATCGGAAAAATTCAAAATCGATATAGGGTTAAACTTTGCTAATTTAAACAATACTCTGTCTTCCATTTCCGGAGAGAGTCAGATTACCTCAATTGAAGCCGGGGAAGTCATTTCTCAGACGGGACAGACCATTTACAGCTTTTATGGTTTTAAAACAAACGGTGTTTTTGCAACTTCAAAGGAAGCATCTGATGCAGGATTAACAAACCAGGGAAAGGTTCCTTTTAAAGCCGGTGATATTCGCTTCCTTGATCTGAGCGGACCCGATGGTAAACCCGACACGGTTATAAATGAATACGATAAAACCATTATTGGCAATCCATTTCCCGACTATTATGGAGGCATCAGCCTGAGAATAAAATACGGTCGGTTTACTTTATATAACATGGTCCAGTTTGTCATTGGGAATGATGTATTCAATTATACACGATATCAAACAGAGAAAATGAATGACCTGTCAAATCAGACCACATCAGTCCTCAACCGGTGGAATTACGAAGGACAGGAAACCACAATGCCCAGGGCATTGTATAATGACCCGGTGGGTAATTCCGCTTTCTCGGACCGATGGATTGAAGATGGTTCTTATGTAAGACTTAAAAATATTATTTTATCCTATACCATTCCTGAGGGAATCTGGACGATCAGGGATGCTAATTTTTATATTTCTGTAAATAATCTTTTTACATTCAGCAGGTACCTGGGTTACGATCCTGAGGTCAGTTATTCTTCTTCCTCTTTTCAACAGGGTGTTGATTATGCTCAATCTCCCATGTTTAAAAGTTTTGTCATTGGAGTGAAGTTTGGATTATAACAGAAAATAGTTGATATGATTATGAATATGAAAACTAAAATTTATCTGCTCTGGGCACTGGTATTGATCCTGCCTTTGAATTCATGTAAAGATTTTTTTGATCCGGACCTGGGTATTGTTCTTGATGATAAAGACATCTTTAAGGAATTTAACGACTTCAGGACGGCAGGACTTGGCCTGTATGCTATTCAGCAGGACCTGGCAGAACAGATTTATATTCTTGGTGAAGTTCGGGGCGACCTCCTCGAAATTACAAATAACGCCGACAGGGATTTAACTGAGGTAAATAATTTTAATATTTCGCCGGAAAATAAATATGCTTCTCCGGAGAACTTTTATAAATTGATTGTTAACTGCAATAATCTGATAAACAAAATTGTACTGAAAAAACCTTCAGTTCTGGTGCCTGGAGCTTTAATTGATAATTATGACAAATTATTTGGCGAAGTCCAATGCATGCGCGCATGGGCGTATTTCAATGCAGCCAGAATTTATGGTGAAGTGCCTTATATATATCCAAACCTCCAATCTATGGATGACATTGAAGATTATATCAATACCGGAAAAACAATTATTGCTGCTGAGAAAATAATATTTGATTTAAAAGGCTATTACAATGATACCTTAAGGAAAGTCCCTGTTGTCTTAACTAAGATTTACCTGGATATGGATGCCATAATTGATTCATTTTCAGTAGTTCTGGAAAACAATATTAAAGCGGTTGGAATTCAATATAATATTGACAATAATGATCTTACCTGGGCGGTTACTACCTGGAGTAATCCTTCCTACCATGCCCTCCTCGGCCAGATGTATTTGTTCAGAGGAGATTACTCAAAGGCAATGGATCATTTTAGCTTCTTTTTGTTTAATTATGAATCCAGCACAACCAATATAAAATATGGATTGGATAATAAGTTCTCCAATAACAACTGGAAAAGTATTTTTACCGGAATCGATAACTACGAGCATATATTCTCGGTTTGGTACAACAGGAACTATCGCCAGCAAAACAATCTTCAATACTATTTTTCTAACCTGGGTGGAAATCAGTATATGTTGAAACCAACACCACTGGCAATTCGATATTGGGAAAGTTCGTTCGACGGGTTTAAAATATTGGAAAATACAACCGATCCTTCAAAAACATTTACTTCTGTGATTGGAACTCCGGGGGACTTTTACCGTGGTTATGGTGTTTCATATCTGTATTATAAAGGAGGTGAACCCATGCTTCGGGAAGTTGTCGAACAGATGCTGGAACTTAAAATGAAAAAAAGGGACAGGGAGGCTCAATTAATGATGGCTGGTGTTGATACAGTTGTTTACAAATTTTCTATCAATAAGAGTAATGATGACTGGGATGCCTATATACCGATATACAGGGCAGCGGGAATGCATCTTTATGCAGCTGAAATATATGCAATGTGGGAATTTTTGCATGATAATAATACCGTCTATCCTGAAATTTCGAAAGGATTAACGATAGTTAATTCAGGAGATTATGCTAATAATAGTAAACAATTAGGTGTGAGGGGAAGGGTTGGATTTAGTAATGTTGACGAACAATTAAAAGTTGGTAATATTAATTACTTATATAATCCTTCTACAAATGAAGTGGCAGGTTATATTGACCTGACTAATAAATTCCTTGAAAAACAAAAATACGCTGTTGAATTAATTCTGGATGAAAGAGCCAGGGAACTGGGTTTTGAGGGAGAACGGTTCTATGATCTGATGAGGGTGGCAAAAAGAACCGGAAATCCCGCTTTCCTGGCAAATAAGATCGCGGCAAAATTTAAAGGCCCGGCTGCTGATAATATCAGGACCTTACTGATGGATGAAAATAACTGGTATGTTAAATTACCAGATAAATAATCTTTTTTTGAATATTTAACAGTACAAATCATTTTTCTAATCCTCATTTAATAAATAAATAGTATATGAATGGGATTAATAAACTTTTAAATTAATTATAAAAGGTAAATCTATACGGGTTATTTAAGATATTAATTAAAAAATTTGTCAATTAAATTTTTTGATTTGTTTTCATTTTAAATTATTAACTAATAATTAAATCTCAACGCTATGAAAAAACTGTTTACAACATTAATTTCAATGATTTTTATGAGCCTCCTGGTGAGCGCTCAGGCGCCAAATCTCATTATTTCAGAATGTTATCATGGGCTGTCTCCAAGATACGTTTATCTTGAAATAACGAATATCGGAACTACCGATGCAGACCTTTCCCAGGTTTTTCTTACCTGCAGATGGAATAATCAGGCTTATTACTCTGGAATTGCCACTGTTGGAAATTCAATCTTTTTGAATGATCCAACTATGACAAAAAGGGTGCCTGGTGATGTATTGGCTCCCGGACAGGCTTGTTTAATTGTACCCAATAATTTCATTGTCCAGACTGTAGGGGAAAGAAAGGATACGGTTGTGGCAACCCCTGCATTTTATTTCGATAATGCAGACATTATCATGCCTTTTGTTCAGGAAAATCTTACTCATCCATTGAGAGGTTATGGAGGTGATGATGCCTGGTTTATCTCATGGGACGCGAATGGAGATGGACTGGTTAATACCACGGCAGGTAGTGATGAGATCCTCGATGCTTTTGGTACCTCATCAACATTTGGTGGTGTCAGGAGTGTATATGATATCGGTGGCGTTGCTCACGCTGCACTGAATCGCACAATCATTCGGAAAGCCAATGTAACTCAGGGTAATAATGGTTATTTTCCGGCAACTCAGGGTACGGGTCCGGAAGATTCAGAATGGCTGAGTATTGAATGGGATCCCAGGCGGGTATTAAAATTATTAGGTACTGCAGGTAGTCATGGCAGCAATTTTACTTTTGATATCTCTTCTTCCCTCCCCGCGGTAACTATTAGCGCTAATTCAGTGTCGCTGCCATGGGAGACCTTGCGTGACGGGATTTATAAAATTATTGATTTTGGACCAAATCAGGCCTGGCAGGTAATATGGGGACCTGATACGCTTGAGAGTAACCTTGCTCAAAATAAGGATACCCTCGAGGTATTCCTTTGCGGCAACGACATTCAATCGAAGAAATATTCTATATCCGTGTCGCCGCCGACATCAGACATGAATATGATGTTTCCCAGGGTTCATAAATATCGCCGGCAAAACGTTAATACCTACCCCGATTATACTAGATCTTATCGCTTTCAGTTGGAAACAAGATACCGCATTACTTCCTTAGGCGCGGGTATTGGTGATACCATAGGGCGGGTTCCTGGATCTATAACCGGCCTGGTAGGTTTTGGAACAAGGTCGGATAGTATTTTATTTTTTACAGAAATAGCTCCCAATGCAACTGTTACATTTGTTACTTACGATGGAATACCAAGAGCACATGTGGAAACAGGTGATAAATTTGTGGTAAAAGCTGCGGATGGTTCCACACATGACTATTTTGTTAATGTGGAGCCTAAATCACTTAACAACTACGTCTTTCTGAGATCTCTTATGCTTGACAATGAACTTATTGAAGGGTTTAATCTCAGGAGAAATGTTTACCAGGTTAATCTGCCTTCCGATGCAAAATCTTTCCCTGCAATAACAGCATTTCCCGAAAGCCAGAGTGCAAGGGTTGTTATCGACAGGCCCGTAAACCTAAGGGGAAATCAGGCAGAGAGGACAGCAAAAATACATGTTTATCCTGAAAATTCTCAATACCAGATAACATACTCTATTGTATTTATTGTTGGAGATGAGTATCAGCCAAATAAGTTAGATCCTATCATTTCAGAGATCAGGCAACCACGTAATGCTGGACATGCATCTGACTATGAAATAACAAACGTGGGGAATGTACCTATTGATCTGAGTGATTACCTCATTACAAGGCATACAACCCAAACAGCTGAAGCTATTATAGCCGATACTACTTTTATAGATAAAGTACGGCTTGGTTACAAGATTGACCGGACAAGATCCGGTAGCGGAATCTTTTTTGAACAGGCCAGTAATGATAACCAGGGATTCGGTCACACCATCTTTACACCCATATTGGAACCTGGAGATGTCTATACTATTTCTACCGCGAGTGACGGATACAGAGTAAATGGCGGTTTATCAGCCTACCGCAATGGAGATAGTTTTGATACTTTAGATTTTTTTGGCAGGAATGCGCAATGGATTGATTGGTTTAGCGGAGATAACAGGTACAGTTCCTGGAAAATTTATAATGGTTATAATGATGGCTATAATCTCGGAATGACTTGTAACCTGAATATTAATTATAGTATCTGGAAAATTATCAACGATTCCATATTTAATGGAACAAAATCTGCAGATAAAGTAACAGATTATCAATTAATTGATCTTATGGGAGCTATCGGTGTGGCGAACAACCAGATGCCTCAGGGTACACTTCTCGCAATAGGAATTCCAACCAGTGTTTACCGGAAACCGGAAATATACAAAGGGAATATTAATAATTTTGGTTCCTTCGGAAGTACTCCGGCAGAAAGTGAATGGAATGTTAAAGCAGGATATGATGTTCCGGATCCATATAATGAGCAGGGACCGTTCCCCGGTGGACATGATTTTGTTTTTTCAACCGATTTTAGTTCAACGGTAAACTCGCATGTTTATATTGTTTCAAAAGGATACAGTATGACTGAAACCATTGAAGGTGTACCTTCGAATACAGCTACCGGAACCTTTGTGGCCAATATTATCAAGGAAAACGTAAATCAAATCCTTAGCGTGGTTTCCGGCACAACGGGTAATGTTCTGGGTGCAGAAGTAACCCTTAAGGCTGGCGATATCCTGAAAGTTACCTCTGCCGACGGGAAAAACAAATCTGCATATGTACTTGCATTGGGATCTTTAAGTAATGATGCATTATTGACTTCATCCGTATATACAATTACCGTTGCTGGAAGTGTGGGAACCATAAGTGGGATCCCTTACCTGACAACCTTAAAGGAAGTTCTGGAAAATGTTACCGTACCTGCTACAGCTTCACAGTTTAGCATTATTGATGATAACAATAACCAGGTTGCTGCAGAAGTATGGCTTCCAAATACTACTGTTACTATTAAAACACCTGCAGATAATGCAACTAATTTTGAAGTAATTGCTGAGGATGGGAAAACCATGGTTCTTTACAGTTTAGTGGTAGACGAAGGAGATCCTTTTATTACATCCTGGATTTATGATATAAATCAGGACAGAAGGATTATAGACCGCTTTGAAGGTGGTAGCGTAGCTTCATTCTTGTCTAAACTTAAACTCTCTCCTGGTGCATCGATCATAATTAAAGACAAATTTGGTTATGAGAAAAATGATTTTGATTATGTAATTATCGATGATGAGATTATTGTATCCAACTCAACCAGTTCTGTAACTTATACTTTAAATGCTTATGGTGATTACATTATGAGTAATAATTCAAGTCTGAGTGCATTAACCAGTTCAGCCGGTGCATTGAGTCCGTCATTTGATCCGATGGTTTTGAGTTATACCCTCGATTTACCTGTAGGTACCACCAGTGTTACCCTCACAGCTACCAGGGGCGATGATTTAGCCTCAGTGATTGGCGACGGAGTGATTTCGCTTTCAGTTGGCACTAATAATGTGAGTATAGTGGTAACCGCTGAAAATGGTGAAACATCTACCTATATGGTTGAAATCAATGTACCCACGGGTATTGCAGATTTTCAGGCAGGTTCGGTTAATATTTATCCGAACCCGGTGGTTTCAGAATACCATATAAACCTGGGTCAATATCATGCTGGTGTAACAATAAAAATGACTAATGCTTTAGGAAAAGTGGTTTTAATTAAAACCGAATCTTCATCCGACATAAGAGTTAGTACAGAAGGATTGCCATCCGGTTTATATTTTGTAACCATTAGCAAAGGAGATAATTCAATAACCAGAAAAATTGTTAAGCAATAGTTGAAGTTAATTTCATGATTGCGTAAACAATAAATTATCTTCAGTAAGGTTGGCTTTTAAACATCAATCCAACCTGGAATGAAATAAAAAGGAGGCCGTCTCAAATTGGAGAGACGACCTCTTTTTAATTACCTTTAGTCTGATATAAAAAATAACAACTTGATTATCATACCCTAACAGATAAAAATTATGAAACCAAAAAAATCCCTCAAATTATTAGATGTTGTTGTCCTTATTTCTATTACAGCAGCCATTTTTACCGGCTGCAGGGAACAACCCGTAAAAACCTACGAACCCACATGGGAATCGCTCTCAACACACCCTACCCCCCAATGGTTCCGTGATGCCAAATTCGGAATTTTTATTCATTGGGGTGTCTATGCAGTACCCGCCTTCAATGAGTGGTACATCGAATACATGAGTCCTAAGTCAAACTGGGGTCAATCCCCACAGGGTCCCCCATATACTGCAGCCCAGGGCGACCTCAGCGAAAGCGCTTTTAATGCGGGTATCAGGAAGGGGGCGAATCAATACCACAGGGACAATTTTGGCGTTGACTTCGAATATGATGAATTTATTCCCATGTTCAGGGCTGAAAATTACAATCCGGGGGCATGGGCCGATTTGTTCGTAAAGGCAGGAGCCAGGTATGTGGTACTGACCGCTAAGCACGGGGATGAATTTGCCCTGTGGCCTACCAAATTTACCGTTAGGAACGCATTGGATATGGGCCCACATCGCGACCTCGCAGGGGATCTTTTAAAGGAAGTCCGCTCAAAGGGAATGAAAATGGGCTTTTATCACAATACCACATACTCGTTCTGGGATAATCGATTTCCGGACAAGGAATGGGTAGAGTATATGAACAATTCAATAAAAGAACTGGTCGATATGTATCAACCTGATATTCTCTGGGGAGATGTACCCATCAGCCCTGTCTTTGATGAGAACGGGAAACGAAAACCACTCAATGCTGACCACTGGAACAGCAGGGAGGTAATTGCCTATTTCTATAATCATTCAAAAAATCCAGATGATGTGGTGACCAATGACCGCTGGGATCTTGATACGACAGCTGCTGCAAAAAATTCAGAAAAATCCGTATCTAAATCTTTGTGGGCAGAGGCTGCAAAGAAATGGAGTGCACAGGATGGAGCATTCCTGGGAGATATTCAAACTCCGGAACGTCGCAATATTACCAAGATATTTAATATCCCATGGGAAACCTGCGATGCACTGGACCCAACCTCCTGGGGTTATAACAGGCTTACGCCCGATGAAGATTATATGACGACTAATGAACTGGTAGATTACCTGGTGGATATTGTAAGCAAAGGAGGGAATCTGCTTATTAATATTGGTCCAAAAGCCGATGGTACCATCCCGGAAATAATGCAGGATCGCCTGCAGGGCATAGGAACATGGCTTTCGGTAAACGGCGAGGGTATTTATGGAACCAGGCCCTGGAAAGTTTATGGCGAAGGACCAACCACTGAAGAGATCGGATCATGGGGAAGGACGAAAGCTGAATACCAGTTTAAAGCAGGTGACGTCCGGTTTACCAGAAAAGGGAATGTGCTCTATGCTATAATGCTCGAATGGCCGGGTAGTGAAATAACTATTAGTTCCCTGAAAGGCATCAATATTAATAAATTATCCTTGTTAGGATCCACTAAGACGATTCAGTGGAAGCAAACTGATGGTGGGATTACATTCACACTGCCATCAGATCCGCTTTCTCCCTTTGCAAATATTCTGAAATTGGAATGTACAGAGAATTCATTTGATTAAGCCTAAATTCCTGAAGTCATGAAATTGTATTATATATTGATCCTCTGTACAATTAACATTCTGATAGTTTCTGCCCAGAATGAACAGATCGAAACCGGAGCAGGAACTGGAAACCTGAATAAACCAGAAAGAGAAGAGTGGTTGCGTGATCTGGGTTTCGGAATGTTTATTCACTTTTCTTTCGACAGTCAGTTAGGCATAGTGATAAGCCATTCGATGGTTGGCGCATCTGAGGAATACCTGAACCGTTATATTTATGAGCTCCCGAAAACTTTTAACCCGGTAAAATATGATGCATACCAGATAGCACAGATGGCGAAACTGGCGGGAATGAAATACATTGTGTTTACCACGAAACATCATAGCGGATTTTGCATGTGGGACACTGAAACAACTGATTTTAAGATCACTCGCACTGCCTATGAGAAGGATCTGCTAAAAGAGTTTGTTGAAGGAACACGGAAAGCAGGATTGGCTGTTGGCTTTTATTATTCGCCTGAAGACTTCAGGTTTTTATATGATCATAACATTACAATAAACCGTATCCATGATAAACGGCTGGAAATTGATCAGGAAACCCAGATCCTTTATAATGAATTGATCCGGAAACAAACCCATGAATTGTTTACCAATTACGGGAAGATCGACGTACTTTTTATTGATGGGCAATACGAGGAAATTTGCAAGTACGAAGCCTGGAAGCTGCAGCCGGACCTGGTAATAACAAGAGGTGCTGTTCCAACACCTGAGCAAAATTTACTTGGTCAGACCGATGACCGCTTGTGGGAAGCATGCATTACGATGGGTACCCAGTGGGCATACAAACCTACCAATGATAACATGAAATCGGCAGGCCGGCTAATTGAATTGCTGGTAGAGACGAGGGCTAAAGGAGGAAACCTCCTTCTTAATGTCGGCCCCCATCCGGATGGTTACATTGCCTATGAGGAAGAAACACACCTGAGGGAATTGGCAGCATGGAATTTCATCAATCATGAAGCAATTTATAACGTACGTCCATGGATTGTGCCAGGGGAGGAAAACATCTGGTTTACCGCATCAGCTGACAGGAAAACGGTTTATGCAATCATCACGGGAATACCCGATTGGCCCCTGGGTAAACGAAAGGAATTTGTACTGGGTTCCGTAAAATCCACACCTGAAACAAATATAAGTATTCTGGGTCAAAATGATGAAGTATTAGAATACTCCCCGGAAGCAGATGTCCGTTCCCGCTTTGTTCAGAAAGATAACGGACTGCAAATCTCCGTGGCCAGGGCACAACGTATATATAACAATAAGAAATGGCCGGATCCGGTTGTTGTAAAACTTGAAAATGTATTACCTGGTTTTGATATTCCTGTAATTGAAACTAAAAGTGCCGCTGTATTAAGTGGAAGAGTAAAACTTAACGGGAATCTGGTAAAAAAGGGCGGTTCCGAACCGGTTTGGGTTGGATTTGAGTACCGGACATATAATGATATAGCAGAAATTCTTTACACGGATTGGGAGAAAACCCGGCTTATGGAAGTTAGTAAGGAAGGTGAATTTACAATTGAGCAAAAAGAACTGGAAAAGGGGATGCAATATGAATTTCGTGCGGTTATGATACATCCCCTGATAATGGTTTACGGGGATGTTTTAACTTTCACGTCTAAATGATGTTTTCAATTCGTGTTAAAATCGTTATAACAAAACCTTTTATTTTAATGATGACAAACTCAAAATAAATGTCAATTTATCAATTTTAATACTTTTTATTACAGTACAAATACACTATATTCCTCTCACTTAATTATGAAAATATTTCTTTTTTATTTAGTTAACATATCCTAAGGCTATGAAAAAATTAATTATTTCATTAATCACACTGTTTAGTTTGGGTCTCCTGGTGAAGGCTCAGACAGCTCCTAATCTCATTATTTCTGAGATATTTATGGGATTAAATCCGCGATATGCCTATGCGGAAATCGCAAATATTGGAACTGATACGGTTAAGTTAAGTGAAATTTTCATTGTAGGTAACACTAATAATGCAGTTTTTCATAATGCCGGACACGTTGCCTATTCACTTCGTCTGGATGATTCAAGATTTTTAAAAAGAGTACCTGGCGATAAATTAGCTCCTGGTCAGGCAGCATTAATTGTTACTCCTTTTACAGGTCTCAATGTAGATCTTGATACCATTCAAACTACACCGAACTTTTATTTGGATAATGCAGATATTATTACCCAACCTATGTTTGAAGGAGTAAATTGTCCTTTAAGATTTTATGGAGGTGATGATGCAATGTTCCTTTTATGGGATAAAAATGGGAACGGAATTTTTGATTACACCAGGAATGTTGACCTGGTTTTGGATGCGATTGGAACTTCTTCACAATATAATGGTGTCAGGCAGGTATATGATATAGCCGGGGTTAGTGATGCTGCCCTGGATCATGTAATTATCAGAAAAGCAAATGTGATTAAAGGAAATGATGGATATTTTCTGCCGGGTACAGGAACAGGACCGGAAGATTCAGAATATATTGTTATACCATGGGATCCCAGGAGAATAACCAGGTTATTAGCTACTGCAGGATATCATGGCAGTAATTTTACTTTTAGCCTTAGTTCTCCGGTAGCAACCATTGGTGAGAATTCTGCAACCATACCCTGGGGTACATTACGTGATGGGATTTATAAAATTCTGGATTTTGGACCGAATGAGGCCTGGGATGTAAAATGGGGTCCGGATACATTGAATAGCAATCTTGCCCAAAATAAGGATACCTTAGTGGTATATCTGGTTGGAAACGACATCCAGACAAAAAAATACTCCCTGTCAATTGCACCTCCTTTGGCAAATATGAATTTATTATTTCCCAGGGTTGAATTAATCGATCAGCAAAATGTCAGTACATTCCCCGATTATACTAAAACGTTTACGCG
The DNA here is from genome assembly GCA_964349045.1 of uncultured Chitinophaga sp. Taxonomy (GTDB): domain Bacteria; phylum Bacteroidota; class Bacteroidia; order Bacteroidales; genus JACJXF01. Next base: position 20,790 of record CAYGFI010000019.1, on the reverse strand, counting down.
ACGGTTGATATCAAGGTATTCGATTACTCAGCTGGAAGATGCGATGGATACTATTGGAATGTCTCTGGGATTCACCGGGGGAGGTGTACCTTATGGAACCAGGGTGGAGACACTGTTGGAGTTCACAGAAATTGCTCCTAATGCAAACATTAAGTTCATTCCCTTTGATGGAATTACAAGGACCCAAATGATGACAGGTGATAAGTTTGAAGTGACAGCCATGGACCAATCCACAAGAGAGTATTATGTAATTGTAGAACCAAAGGTCATTAACAATAACGTATTACTTACAAATATACTACTTGACAATGAACCACTTCCAGGCTTTAATCTCAGAAGAGGTTATTACCAGGTTACACTGAGTCCTGATGCAGTATCATTTCCTGCAATAACTGCCTTTGCTCAAAGTCAAACTTCTGTAGTAACCATTGATCGGCCAGTTAACCTTAGGGGAAGTCTTGCTGAACGGACTGCAAAGATAAATGTTGTTGGAGAAAATACTCTTTACGAAAAAACCTATACTATTGTTTTTAATCTCACCGATGATCTGCAACCAAACAAGTTAGATCCTATTATATCTGAGATTAAAACTGCCCGGACTAATAGTTGGGCCGGTGCATTTGAAATAGCAAATATAGGAAATGTTCCAATTGATTTAAGTGAATACCTTATTGTGGGTGCAGTTACAACCCAAAGCGCTGAAGCGCTCATCACCGATACTACTTTTATTAATAAATTACGGCCCGGATACAAAATTGACCGGACAAGATCTGGAACCGGAATCTTTTTTAATCCTGTCAGCACAAATTATTCAATAGTTATCGATCCTGGTGAAGTCTTTGTAATTTCTTCCTATAGCCATCCATTTAAAACAAGGGCCGGAGATCAAGTTATACCCGTGGGAAATAGTTATGATACTGTCACATATTATGAAAGAGTGGCACAATTTGTTGATTATTTCGCTCAGGATAATGATCCAAATTCTGCAGAAAATGCTAATCATTATACTTATACCGATGGATGGCAGATATGTCAGGGAGTTAATGTAAATAAAAATTATAGTCTCTGGAAGATCATTAATGATTCCATATTTAATGGAACAAAATCTGCGAATAAAGTAACAGATTATCAATTAATTGATGTTTTTGGAGGTGTCGGTATTGCTAACAACACTTTAGTTCAGGGAACTGCAATTGCACCAGGTAACGGCGAAAGTTTTTTCAGAAATCCGGAAATATCCAAAGGAAACCCATTAAATTTTGGTTCTTATGGCAATAATCCTGTTGAAAGTGAGTGGAATATTTTGAGTCAGGCTGATGTACCAGAATCGTATATGGAATATAGGAAGGAAGTTGGAAACCACGATTTTATTCCTTCCACCGATTTTAGTTCAACAGTGAGTTCACATGTTTACGTTGTTTCAAAAGGATATAGTCTGAGCGAAACCCTCGACGGTGTATCATCGAACACTGCAGTTGGTTCATTTCTGGCCAATATTATCAAAGAAAACATAAATCAAAACCTAAGTGTGGTTTCAGGAACCAGCGGCGCTGTCCTGGGCGCTGAAGTAAAAGTCAAGGCAGGCGATATCCTGAAAGTTACGTCCGCTGACGGGAAAAACCATACTTCCTATTTAATTGCATTAGGCGCTTTAAGTAATGATGCATTATTGACTTCATCTACATATACTATTAACGTCGGTGCAACTACCGGGACCATTAGCGGTATTCCTGCAATGAAAACCTTAAAGGAAGTTCTGGAAAATATAACTGTACCTTCTACCGTATCACAGTTTTCGATTATTGATGATAATAATAATCAAATTCCTGAAGAGGTAAAAATTCCTAATACTCTTATAACAATACCGGCACTTGCTGATAATGCAATTAAATTTGAAGTAATTGCTGAGGATGGAAAAACAAAAATCCTTTATAGTCTTTTGGTGGACGAAGGTGATCCTTTTATTACATCGGCCTATTATGATATTATTCAATCCAGAAAAATCATTGACCGGTTTAATGGCGGTAGTATTGGAGGGTTCCTTGCAAATGTTAAACTTTCATCAGGTGCAACGCTTCAAATTGTAGATATACTGGGATTTGAGAAAACCAATTCTTATGATCCCATCTATATCGATGATCAGGTGATTGTTTCCAATGGGTCAAAATCAGTAACATATATCTTTAATGCTTATGGTGTTTACATCATGAGTAATATATCGAGTTTAAGTGCATTATCTGCTACCATAGGAACATTTGAGCCTTCGTTTGATCCTGAAATTCTGAGCTATAATTTGGTTGTACCGGTAGGTACCACGAGCCTCGCCATTACAGCCACCAAAGAGGATGCATTAGCCACGGTTATAGGTGACGGTACGGTTACAATTTCGGGTGATACGACAAAGGTGGAAATCGTAGTGACTGCTGAAAATGGTGAAACATCTGCCTATAGGGTTGCAATCACAATTTCGACTGTTGGTGTACCAGATTTTGAATCAGGTTCAGTTTCTATTTACCCTAATCCGTTTGCTTCAGAATTCCATATTAACCTGGGTAAATATCAATCTGGTGTGACTGTTAAAATGACTAATGCATTAGGAAAAGAGGTTTTAATTAAAACCGAATCCTCATCCGAAATCAGAGTTGGTACAGAAGGATTACCATCAGGCTTATATTTTGTAACCATAAGTAAAGGAGACAAATCTGTAACTAAGAAAATTGTTAAACAATAAGCATAATAATAGTATCGTATAGTCTTTTAGTTAGTATATTTTCATTTTATTTCTTGGTTAGAATGTGTGCTGTTTAAATTTGGTACACGGAAAAGAGGGGCTGTTTCACATTATTGAGACGGCCTCTTTTACTTAAATATAACGAAGAGTCAATTTTGTCACTTTTTAATACAGTAAAATGAACACCATGATATATAAAAAAATGTGCTTTATTCTTAAAACTTTTTCGTGTGATCTTTTGATCATCGGTGGTACTGAACGAATTTTTCGATTCCATGAAAAGTTTATACTCAGACGTGTTATTAAACTGTGGTACTTCATAATAATAATGTTTTTGTCTGCAGGATGCGTAGGAAACCATGGCAATGATGCTCAGCAAACAGTTCTTTATGTGTCATCAGAGGCCATGAAAGAGGGTACTGGTAGTCCGGATGCACCGTTCCGGTCTGTATCAGAAGCCCGGGATAAGATTAGAATGCTAAAAGTAAAGAATTCACAACAGGATTTCATGGTGATGATTCATGGAGGACTTTACCATTTGGATCAGCCTGTCGTTTTCACGAATGAAGATGCTGCAGTTGAAGGACACACCATTACTTATAAAGCGGTGGAGGGTGAATACCCGGTTTTCAGTTCGGGTGTACCTGTGACAGGTTGGATAAAGAGTAACCAGGATCCGCCTTTTCTTCCCGAAGCATCAAAAGGGAATCTCTGGGAAGCGAAATTTCCGGAGGGTGTGAAAAGTTTTACAGTTATGTTTGATGATTCAGGCAGACTGCCAAGAGCAATTGGACCGGAATTTAAACCTGTGCTTCCTAGGACAGATCCAAGGGTTGAGAATAAAAAGACTCTTTTCTTTCCAAAAGGCAGCTTGAGGAATTATGAGAATATGACAGACGTGGAAATATGGATTGTACCTACATTTCAATGGTCACATAATATCCTTCCGCTAAGCAGCGTCGATATAAAAAATGGCATTGCTAAAACATCTGTTGCAGGTACCTATCCGTTGGCACAGAGGGAAAGAGGGTATGATCCAAGCCGGTTTCGGGTTTGTAATGTTCCGGATGCATTAGACCAACCGGGTGAATGGTTTATGGACTCAAATCTGAAAAAAATATGGCTATGGTCCCGAGACGGAACTGAACCAAAAGGAGTTGTTATACCCGTATTGAATGAATTATTAGCCGTTATGGGCGATCCCGCTTCTGGAAAACCGGTCTCCGGGCTAATTTTTGACGGATTGACCTTTAAGCATGCAAAGTGCGACAAAATCAGCGATGAAGACATCGGGCTTCAGCATGAATGGGAGTTTTGGGACAAACCCAATGCAATGGTTCGATTCCGCTGGACAAAAAATTGCATACTTAGAAATTGTCTTTTAACGGAAAGTGGCAGTGGGGGAATAAGAATGGATCTTTATGCCCAAAACAACAGTGTTGAGAATTGTGAGATTTCCAATCTCGGTGGTACCGGAATTGCTCTTATCGGGGATAAGTTTGGGAATGAATTTGTAAATAGAGGAAACACTATCTATAACAATCATATTCACCGGATTGGATTGGAACACCTGCAAAATGCAGCAGTGTTTATATGGCAAAGCGGAGAGAATAATATAACTCATAACCGGATTCATCACACACCTTACAACGGATTTTCAGTAGGTGGTGTTACCCCGGGCCATTTATCCAAACAATCACGTAAATTCGGTTCCCGTGAACTGGGAAGGGCAATTAATTTTGCAGCACTCCCGTTCAGTGAAATGGAACCAATTACCCGACCGATGATTTTGCCTTACCTTTACTCGAGAGATAATATTTTTTCTTATAATGATATTTATCGCAATATGGAAGTGTTAGGTGATGGAAATCCATTTTATATCAGAATGTCAGGAGATGGAAACATTTTACGACACAATTATTTTCATGATGTTTATGGCTCTCATTCTGCCGGGGTAATGCGGTTCGACGGTAACCAGTCAGGTACAGTTTTTGAAGAAAATGTGATCTATCGTTGTACCGGTGCGGGGATAAACTTCCATAAAGCAAACAGGATAGTAAATAATATCCTTGTTGATATTCAGGCGAATATTCAGATTGCTTTCGGAGGAAAAAAAAATGCGTGGAGAGATGATGATTTAACGGGAGCTAATATTGAAACAACTACAGGTCCGTTTTTTATATGCCAGTTTGGTCCCGGAGGAGATACTATTGGTATTCCGGATTATGATAAATCAGAAATACGGAATAATGTAATGGTGCAGCTTTCTGATGAATTCTCACCTTTTTATGGCGACCAATACAGATGGAAAGGTCGTACAGAACGTTATACTGATTTTACAAGAATCAAAAATACCGACAACAATCTTTTATGGACACCATACCAGGTAAATGCTCTCCGGGATTGGATGTCTGTTATGCGACAGAACGGACTCGATCTTAATAGCATCATAGCGGATCCCATGTTTGTTGATGCAGTCAACCAGGATTTTCGCTTTAAAGCGGAATCTCCCGCTCTAAAAATGGGTATAAAATCTATTGACCGGCGTGAAGCCGGATTATTGATGAATTCTTTTCCGGCATGGCTTGCGGACCGGGTTGTGGATGACGAATCGAAATCATTGAGCATTGAAGGATTATAAGACAATTTTCTAACGGTCACTTTCAATTTCCTAACCGTCCCTTTCAACAATTCACCCTCCACTTTAAATTTCCTGGCCATTCCTTTCAATAGTTCACCCCCCCTCTTTCAATTTTCTTGCCGTTCCTTTCAATAGTTGACCCCCCTTTTTCAATTTTCTGGCCGTTCCTTTCAATAGTTGACCCACCTTTTTCAATTTTCTGGCCGTTCCTTTCAATAGTTGACCCCCTCTTTCAATATTCTGCCGTTCCTTTCAATAGTTGACCCCCCTCTTTCAATTTCCTGGCCATTCCTTTCAATAATTCACCGGCGTAAATCTTACTTTTGAAAGTTTAATCCAACCACTGGGGTCAACATCATTAAGCTGAATTTTTAATGTATGCATTCCGGTTGATTTAATATTGAACAAACCGATCCGCCGGGTAGCAAACCTGGGTATTAATCTACCCTCAAAATCATTAAGTCGGGTTAAATCGCCGGTAAATACAGGAACAAAGTTGTATGAATCGTTATCTATGAAGAATAATCCTTCTTTCAGGTCAGCCGACAGGTTACAGGCATAATCAATATCAACGAAATATTTACCTTTTTCAGGGGCATAGAATTCCCAGCTCGCGCAGCTGTTGAGGTTTTCCCAATTCTCAAGGGTTGGAACATGATGCCAGTCTCCAAATATTTCCATCCAGCTGGAATTACCTTTACTTACTGATTTGGTGATGGCTTTATCCGGTACAAATTCCGTAATCATAGCTGGCCACAGGTATTGATCATTTTTGAATTCAATTGAACCCTTATGTTCGAGAACAATAACATTTGCCCTCGGATCAGGAGGAATTACAGGCACTGTTAAGTATATATTTTCACCTGAATGGTTTAATTTGAATGTATTGTTTTCATTAAGTAATCGTGCTTTTAAAATCCTGGAATCGGTTTGCGGTATCCATAATTTGCCATCTTTTGGCCAATCTGTAACAAAAAGAAATGTTTTACCCTGTTTTGAGGTTGCCCCCATTCCGGTTTGTGCTCCCAAATCCACAGGTTTTGTTCCGTAAATTGCTTCTGAATTCATCTTTACCCAATTTCCGGTTTTTTTAAGGAAATATGCTGTTTCTTCAGGGATGGATCCATCACCTTTTGGACCTATATTTAACATATAATTTCCACCTTTTGTAATAACTCTTATAAGTCGATGAATAATCTCTTTGTCGCTTTTCCAGTTATTGTCAAATTTGCTGTATCCCCAACTATTGTTATGAGTATCAATGCTTTCCCATAGTCCTTGAATAGGTTTATCAGGGATCTGATTATCTCCCAATGTAATAAAGTCTCCCATGTCATGTCCTATCCGACTGTTAATAAGGCATTCAGGTTGTATTTTTTTTACTAAATCACGTATTTGCATTACAGCATCTTTGCTCATTTCCCCAGGAGTGTCGAAAAAAATCAATTTAATAGGGCCATAATTAGTAAGTAATTCTTCTAACTGGGGTAAACACTTATTATCAAGATATTTTTGAAAATTAATTTCTTCCGGATTAAATTCCCAGGTATTGCCATATGCATTCTTATCACTCCATTCCTTTGACTGTGCATAATAAATCCCCAGGCCAACACCTCTTTTTTCACAGGCAATTGCCAGCTCTTTTAACGGGTCCCTTTTAAACGGTGTAAAATCAACGATATTATACTTGCTTACTTTACTGTGATACATTGCAAAACCATCACAATGCTTACTGGTTATTACAATATATTTCATTCCGGCATCAACAGCCAGTTGAACTATTTCTTCAGCATTGAATTTAACCGGGTTAAACCTGGGGGTTAACTTTTCGTAATATTCCATTGTTGGAATTTTTGCCAGGTACATTAACCACTCTGTTATACCAAAATAATGCTTTCCTTCCCATTCACCTCCTGCCTCAGAAAATAATCCCCAGTGGATAAACATGGCAAATTTGGATTCCTGGTACCATGTAGCACTTTTTGCAATAACTGAATCCCTGACCAGTGTGGATCCCCACTCTTTATCCATACTTTTTTCTGCAATCTTTTTTTCCTGTGCAAAAGAGGGAATGACTACCAGGACTAACATAAAGAAAATAATGTAGTTTTTTATCATGTGTAAATAAATTATATAAGATTTTTACTTTTTATTTGGGTAGTGTTTCAGTTTAATTCCTGCAATTTCAAATCAACAATATAAACGAGCAAAGACATCATTAAATGTACTTATTAATTATCTTTTCCTTATATTCTTTAAGTACAATTCATATTCAAATTTCTCTTTGAAAAAGCTGGTTTTCATATTAAATTAACTTATAAAAAGACGTCATGAAAAATTGTAGCATCTTATTTATCAGTTCTGCTTTATTGGTTTTAGGTTCATGTTCAAAGAATAGTTCTCCTCAATATGAAGTTTATAATCCGGATATTGAGCGGCAACAGATTTCCTTCCCTGTACCCGGACGCCAACATCATGATGCTGCCATTGCTTGGTACAAGGATCGTTGGATTGTACAATATGATGATCATGTCGTTCCCAAAGGTGTACCCCAGTATATAAATCAGCGGACCAGTTTTGATTTCAAAAACTGGACACCGGAAATCAGGGTCTTTTCAGATTCCGCGGGAACCTCTGATCCGGTGAAATGGCATGGAGATCAATGGCAACCTGGTTTTGTGAATGTCAACAATGAATTATGGAGTCTTTGGACAGTTTCGAAACTGAAAGAGATCTACTTTTCACGTCTTGGTGATCCAACCGGAAAATGGCAGAATCAGACCATTCCGTTGACAAATTTATTTATAACCTGTAACGGAATAGTGTTGAGTAATGGCTGGGTGGCGATACCTGTCACAAAGGTATTGAGCGTTGGAGGTTCAGGGATTTTACCAAAAGACAGTGCATACAATTCGGATCATTTTATCTACACTGCTGATAATGGAAAGAATTGGCAAATTTCTGCCGGAACATTTGCACATAAGGGGCCAACATGGGAAGCTACTATCTGGGAACCAAAGCAGGGTGAAATCTGGATGATCGCCAGGAACATAGGAACTACCAGGATTGTTCAAAAAACACCTATGACTGAAGCCGCAGGTTACAATTATAGTCTTGATTTTGGTAAAACATGGGTTTCTGAAAAAAGACAACTACTGCCCATGGAACTTTCAAATAGCAGGCCGTATGTATTGAACTATAAGAAAAGAAATATTATGCTTCATAATGATTATTATACCCCATCCCTTTTTCATGCGGAACATCGGTACAATGTTACTCTTTTTTTCAACCGGGGACGCGGTGTCAATTTTGTTGCAGGCCCGGTAATCGACACAAGGATATCTGAATATCCTCAAATATTTATTCATAATAACCAGGCGATTGTCATCTATAGCGCAAGAGAACAATTTCCGGGAGACCGGTTTATCATGGTGGCAAGGCTGAAATTGCCCGAGCCGGACAAGTATTATATCTTCGCCCGGACATCCAGGGGGAAAATTGATCAGGTCGATGTAGATGGACGTAAGGCAATTAGATTCCATGATAATTACAGTTCGGCAGGAATTGATGTTGACGAAAACGATTCCCGTAAGGATGAGGTTCATATCTCTTTCGATTTTAAAATTGAATCTCCAGGTGAGCAATCGTTGTTCACAATCGGTTTTCCTCCGGTTCAGCTTGTTTCAAGAGAAAATCAGGTGATATTAAAAAGTGAAACAGATTCAGTTATTGTTGGATCTGTTCAGGATTGGACAAGAGTTGAACTGATCAGCAAACCCGGTGAAATTTCAGCGTGCGTTGGAAATGGAAAATGGATAAGTATGACTCATAAACTGGATCAGGCCGGACGCTGGTTATATTTTGGACAGGGATATTATAAAACGAACGATAGTACCGGGGTTCGACATCCTCAGAATGGCAAACAATTTCTGATTGATATCAGCTCATTAAAAACAAATGTAAAGTCATTCACAGCCAATAAATAGCAGCATTGTTATTATTTCAGAAAATTCCCTTAATAGAAATTTGGATGTCTGAGCATTTTATTTCACCGGATTCGGTTTTTTAAAACCGATCGGGTCCTGATTTTTTATATTTCTCAGTACAAATCTGTTTCTTTTTATTCTTTATTATTAATCATTCACCATTCTCAGCGGAGGATAAAATAAAATTTATCAGGAACAACTGAAATACCCTGACAAACAAAAAAAGAAACATGAGTAATAAGTCATCAAATTTCAAAGCGATAGCTTTTGCAGGTTTATCGCTTTTAGGATGCAGCACCGCGCAGGCACAAGTAAACAGATTGCCCAACATCCTACACATCCACACTGATGATCATCGCCCGGACGGTCTGCGTGCACTTGGTAATCCTATAATTCAGACACCTAATCTCGACCAGCTGGTAGAACATGGCATGACCTTTACACATTGCTACACAATGGGATCAATGATTGGAGGAGTTTGCATGCCAAGCCGGACCATGTTGCTTACCGGCCGGTCGTGGCAGCGGATACCAGGGGCGCCAGCAGCGGCAAATAATGCGGAAGATCCGGCAACATATTTACCTCGTGTAATCGAGGCTGCCGGTTATCAGACCTGGCACATGGGCAAGAGGGGCAATGGTTTCCCGAAAGGCCTGGAGGAGTTTGGAACCAGTATCATCGACGATGCCAAAGGCGATACTCCGGAGAACAATCGTGCATATTGCTCCCAACGCCTGGCCGACAGCGCCATCGGGTTTCTTAAGAACCGTGCCGACATCCATGAGACAAAGCCTTTCTACGTATACCTCGCGCCACCCGTACCACATGACCCACGCTCGGCCGAGCCACAGTTTCATAAACTTTATGATCCTGCAAAGATACCCCTCTCACCTGCTTTTATGCCGCAACACCCTTGGGACAATGGAGAAATGACTGTTCGTGATGAAAAGCTCGCCCCCTGGCCGCGAACACCCGAAGATACAAAACAACAGATCGCCGACTATTATGCATGTATCACAGGGATTGACCAACATATCGGGCGCATCTTTGCAGAATTAAAGGCTAGCGGTGAGTGGGATAACACGATAATTATATTCAGTGGCGATAATGGCCTCTCACTCGGAGACCACGGGCTCTTTGGAAAACAAAACCTTTACGAGTATGGGGGCATGCATGTTCCGCTTGTCATAGCCGGACCTGGCATACCAAAGGGTAAAAGTGATGCTCTTGTTTACCTGATGGACTTGTTCCCGACATTTGCTGATTTTGCCGGTGCGAAAATTCCAGCCGGTGTTGAGGGCAAAAGCCTTGTTCCCATACTGGCAGGGAAGGAAAAGAAAGTCCGCAAAGTACTCTACACGGCCTATCGCGACTGCCAGCGCTCCATCCGTGATGACCGCTGGAAGCTCATCCGTTACCCGTTGGTGGACAGGACGCAGCTTTTCGATCTGAAGAATGACCCGTATGAGTTAAGTAACCTCGCAGATGAATCCAAATACACCCCGAAACTCAAAGAGATGACAGCATTGCTTGAAAAGGAAATGACCAGTTATGCCGACACATTCCCGCTAAAAGTTGTCAATCCTAAACCTGCCGAATGGACTCCTCCAACTTCCCTGTCGGTGTCAAACAGCAAATTGTTCCATGAAGTCGCCCAACCGGCTGTTTTTCCTCCCGAGTCGCCCCGGTATAGCGATGTTTGCATGAGGCTTTTCCATATACAGGAAAAGGTACCCCGGGAACGGATCATTAATGCAGGAAAAGACTTTCACATAACCTGGGGTGTATGGTCCTATATTAATGACAAGGATTTTATTGAGGAAGCCAAAACGTTAGGGTGGCAGTTTCAGGGTTCGGTGAACGCTATGACTTATAATCCTGACTTTGCATTGAAAGGAGGAAACGGCCAGCCTTTGAAAATGGGTGACCGGTACTGGGCTGATCCGGCAAATCCTGGTTTCCGGGAAGAGATCCTGAAGGAAGCCAGGTTATGGATTGATAATGGAGCTACCAGTCTGCATCGCGATGATTCAGAATTCGGAGAATGGTGGTGGGATAGAATGGCAAAAAGAACAGGAGCGGATTATCAGAGAGATGCTATTCCCGATGATGAACTGCTGGGATTTCATACCTGGTTCCGCGGCGAAATAGAGAAATATGCCGGCCACAGGATAACCATCAGTGTCAATGCCAGCCATAACCGTTCTTTCATAAGTTGCTTTGATTATCGTATAACTGAAGTAAGGATAGCAAACCTGAATCCGTCCGGTATCTGGCAGATAAGCCAGAATGCAAGGAAACAGGGGATGATTTTTGCAGTTGTTGGACAGGAGGAATACCCAGTTGAAGATTTCCGCAGGATTTGGGCAGGATGCTATGCAACGGGAAACCTTTTTGTAGTACCCTGGGACCAGTTCAATGTTGCAGTACTTAACGATCCGAAAGCACAGCGTACTTTTGTTGATCCCAGAGACCTCGCTGATCTGTCAGGATTCGTTCGTGCCAACGCCATGTACCTGGATGGTTACGAGGATGCCGCCGTGGGCGGATATGATCTTAATGAAAATCGCTACAGTTCAGGAAAACCAATAGAAATAGAAGGCGGTAGCGGTAAACTCAGTGCTTTTATTCGTGCAAGGCCGGGTGATCCTGCGGCCCCGGTGGTAATACACCTTGTTGAATATGACAAGGGAGCCCCTGTGAAAATTAAACTTCCAACTCAATTATTCTTCGGAGGCTCCGCCCTGAAGGTGCGTTTGCGCTCTCCTGCGACTTATGATTACCCGACTCATAATCTGGCAGAATCTGCCAAAGATTACAGCCTCCTGGTACAGGAGGAAATTTTAACACCAACAGTTGAGGGACCATGGACTATACTTCAGGTTCCGGCATGTAAGCCCTGGGCTGTTTTAGTTGTTGAAAGACAATAAGTACATGAACCAGATTAGTATTTTTTACCTTCTTTTTCGATTTGTTCTTGCTCCCGGCACCTGAATTGAGTTACCAATATTTTAATAAACAAATTATCCCCATGAACACCCTGAACAGAAATCAATTGAATCTTATCCTGGTTTTAATTTTATCAATTACGGGGCTGTTTTCCTGTACTACTGAAACAAACTGGCTGAAAGGTAATATGCACACACATACATTCTGGAGTGATGGACAAGACTTTCCGGAAAATGTTGCCAGATGGTACAATGAAAACGGTTATGATTTTCTTGTATTCACCGATCATAATATTTTACATAAAACGCCCGAAAAGAGTTTGCGTCCCGCTCACGTTTTTACTGATGGTCAACTTTGGCAAAGGATCCAGGTGGATCATCCTGCCCTTGCAAAGTATGATAGTTTGTTTGGTGAAGACTGGGTTGAAACACGCCCTGACGATGAACAGGGATATCTGCAGGTACGTCTGAAAACTATGGATGAATACGGTTCCTTATTTAAAGATCCGGGCAAGTTCCTTATTTTAATGGGAAATGAAATAACAAATATGTATGTGCATTTTCTGGCTATTTATCAGGAAAAGCAAATACCTGCGACCAAAGGTACTGCAGATGATCGTGTCAGAATGATGAAGGAGGTAGTGGAGCAGTTTAAAGCATATAGAGAGGAAAGTGGAAGTAACATCTATCCGGTGCTTGCACATCCAAATCACAGATGGAGCATAACTGCAGAAATGATACTGGATGTTCCTGAACTACGGTTTTTTGAAGTATATAATGGAATTCCGGGAACCAGTAATGATGGAGAAGGTTTCCGGGCTGGTACGGCGCGCATGTGGGATATCGTGCTTGCCAACCGGCTTGCCAGGGGGGAAGGAGAACTTTTATATGGTTTGGCCACGGATGATGCTCATTACTATTATGGACAGGGTTCAGGTCCGGGAAGAGGATGGATAATGGTGAATTCAGATGAACTGACTCCCGGATCAATCCTGGATGCCCTGGATAAGGGTGATTTTTACGCATCTACCGGTGTTACTTTAAAAAAGTTGAAATTCAATGGTAAAACTCTTAAAGTTGAAATTGAACCGCAGGAAGGAATTGAATATCTGACCGAATTTATCGGAACCTTTGAAGGATTCGATACCACGAGTGTTGCTACCCTCGATACATCGGGTGTTGAAATTTCTAATACAACACGCACATACAGTGAACAGATAGGGAAGATCCTCTACTCAAGTAATGATCCGGAGTCATCCTATACATTCACCGGAAAAGAATTATATGTCAGGGTATGTATTACATCCACGGCTGATCAGTATGATCCTATTTCCGGAAACATTATTGGAAAACAGAAGGCATGGATTCAACCACATGTTAATACCCATTAATTAGAAAGATGGCAACATAACTATAACACTTCCTGCTGGGGTGGAGTGGGATGTAAATGATACAGCTATTGAACTGATCGCTTCAAAACATAAAAAAAATTAGAATTAGAATCAATTAATAAAATAAAGCAATGTTAACAAAATTCATCTGGAAGAACAATAATATCAATACTTTAATGACAGGCATCAGATCCTGGTTAATTGTTTTGTTATTTTCATATTCGACCATAATTAACGGAAAAGATTTTTACATATCTCCTTTAGGGAATGATAAAAATCCGGGTACAAAGGAACTCCCTTTCGCAACCATCTCTTTTGCAAAAGACATTGTTCGTGAATGGAGCCTTGCAAATGGAAACGAAAACATTACAGTCTGGATATCCGGAGGAGAATACCGGCTTAATGAAACTGTCGTATTTGGATTACAGGATGGAGCCAAACCTGGCCAAACCATAAGCTATGAGGCTGTGAAGGGAGAAAAACCGGTTATCAGCAGCGATGTAACAATTTCCGGATGGAAGAAACTGAAAAAGATACCCAGGGGATTGGCTAAGATCGCCTATGCAAATGTTTGGGTGGCTCCGGTACCGGAAACCGTCAAAGATTTCAAGGTGCTCTATAATTCAAAGGGTATTTTGCCGAGGGCAAGGACAAAAGCGTACGCTCATTTGCGAACAGGCATTGGCTGGTCAGGGCCTCCCGATTATTATAATTCTATCCCCTTCATAAAAGGAACTACTGAATACTTATTCTTGCCGAAAAATACGGAAATTGTCGTGGTTCCTGTTGCAGCCTGGACCATGAACATATTACCTGTGGCCAGGGTCGATCATGATTCCGGTATGGTCTACCTCGGTGTACAGTCAACCTATGCCCTGGCGAAACCCCGGTTCTATGCACCTCCGGAGTCAGTCTGGGTAGAAAATTCTTTTGCCGGTCTGGATGAGCCTGGAGAATGGGTTTTTGATGCTGAATCAGGACTTTTATACTACTGGCCGGTAAATGGTGAAAAGCCAGGTGAAGATATCTTTGTTCCCTGCCTTATAGAATTTTTCAGGGTTGAAGGAAATATTGATTACGAAGGACCCACGGACCTCCCGGTAAAAGGACTCTCTTTTAAAGGGATGACCTTTACCCATGGTAATCGGTTCGAATCTGCAGGTCAAACCGGTCGGGGTCTTCAGCACGACTGGGAAAGATTTGATGAATCAACGGCCCTGTTTCGTTTCAGGGGTGCGGAGGATTGTACCGTGGAGAACTGTATCTTTATTAACAGTGGAGGTACGGGTATTCGTCTTGATTTATATGCCCGGGATATCAGGATCATCAACAATGAACTTTCAGAACTTGGCGGAGCAGGTATCCTGCTCGCAGGTTATGGACCGGGTACAAAAGATGTGAATAGAAATAATGAGATCAGCAATAATTACATTCACCACATTGGACGGTTATGGTGGCATTCCCTGGGTATCTGGGCATGGCAGAGCGGCGAAAACCTGATCAGCCATAATACGATTCATAACGTGCCTTATACGGCGATTGCAGTTACAGGTCGAATCGGTTGGGACAGGTCCGGAAAAAGCGAATGTTCGCAAACCGTTCGCTGGGCAGAAACCGATCCGTTTAACGGAAGTGAATCCTGGGAAGAAAGGGAGCGTTTCCTTCATGCGCGTCATAACATAATTGAAAATAATGATATACACCATGTGATGGATGTCATGAACGATGGGAACGGAGTTTATATCTCCGGCGCCGGGCATGGGAATATTGTACGTGGTAATTATGTGCACGATACTCCAGGGTTGAATGCCGGCGAAGCAATCCGCTGCGACGATGATCAGCATGAAACGATCCTGGAAAATAACGTGGTTTTCCGCTATGGAACCCATGGTACAGGCATCTGCTCAAAGGGACGAAACCATATTTTTAATAATATTGTCGCATGTCCTCCTGACCGCGTGATCCGTGGGATGCTGGCGTTCGAACCACCAGCTATAATGAGTAATGCCGGATCCAGGGTTTATCATAATATAATTTATGCCACACTCCCCAACCAACCCATGGTTTACCAGAAGGGAATAGAAAAAGTGATCCAGACCATAGAAATTGACCGGAACATCTATTTTAATTCTTCAGATTCCACAGCGGCTGATACTTATCTTGATTGGGCAAGAAAAAACGGTAATGAATTACAAAGCATACAGGCTGATCCACTTTTTATCGATATTAAAAACGGTAACTTCCAGCTGAAACCGGAATCACCCGCTTTTTCACTGGGATTTAAACCATTTCTATTAGATGCAGGGATAAAATAGTATTGGGAATTTTCACTAAAATAAAGTATTATATCATCTGAATTTTACCTATGCTATTATAAATACGATCTTATACTATGGTTATATGATGAGTATGTTAAATTTTTAGTGTAGTTTTTCGGAGTAAACTTATATTATTAATTTTTATTTTTTTATAAGCTTACCAAATCTCCGTCCACCTCCTGTTATTTTGGCTTCGAGAATATAAATACCCGGTTGCAATTTTTGAACGGGGATCCATTGAGTACCTACTTTATTAAAATCAAAATTTAGTACAGTCTCACCGGCAAGATTATAAATAACTATGCTCTGAACATCTTCATTACCCACAATATAAAGATGATCATTGCATGGATTCGGGAAGAATTCAAGATTATTTTGTGGAACATTTGATGTTCTTACCGAAGAGGATGAAGTCGTATCGATACCCCACTCAGAAAATAGATATGAGTTTATTTCATCCTTTTCCATTTTGCTTATATTCCTTTTATAAATGATGATCTCAGCAATTTCCCCGTCAAGCATTCCGGAATCCTCAGAGCCCTGCCTGCCCAGATAGAAGTGATCAAGTTCATTTGAAAAATCCGGGTTTGTAATAAATAACATTGAATCTGTCATCTTTCCGTTTTCATAGTATTCCATTCGATTTTGTTTTCTCTCGTAAATTCTTACTTTGAAATCGTTGCCCGTGCTTCCAATAAAATTTGTATCTCCCCATCCAAATTGGTTTTGTTGTACTCCAATGCTCCAATTTGAAGCCTTCCCATCTTTTCCTTTATATAGCACTACCTGCTGTCCTTCGTTACTTCGATGAACAGTAATTAAGGTAAAATTTTCTTTACCAAAAGTTCCGAATCTGCCCTGCACTTCGGCACTCTTGTCCATTGAACTCATCCACGATTCGCCATTGAATTTTACAACCGGATTCCCATTCAAACCCTGGTCTGAAATTGCAGGCTGGTATTTTTCATCATATTGGAAGAAGTTGAATTTATTGAATGTACGGTCTTCCCATTTGAAAACTTTATTTTTGAAAACATTATCTGAATCCAGGTCTTTTGCGCTGATCCATAAATGAAGGCCGATAATATCTGAAGGAAGAAATGCAGGGTTAATCTCTGCCGGAGGATTGATCCAGACAGCTCCAGCTGCATCCCAGACGGATTTTCTTGTTCCAATATCAGAAGGATCGATCTCTAAGATTCCCAGGGTTCCGGCAGCTGATCCGGAATTAAATTTGAAATTAAATCTTAATGGGTCTGCCAGCATGGGATTAGTGGTTAATGAATGTAAATCATCACCGGAAAATGTCTGCCATTGATTCAGGCTTTGATTTAAATTCATTTGTAAAGAACCATTGTAATTATAAAAAATATTTTTATCAGATGTTACCTGGTATTGAATATCTCCACCTGATTCAACACCCTGGAACATCCGACCACCATTCTGGATCAGGATATTATGCATTAATTCAGCAGGTTTTTCACCCAGGTTAAGGGCATCCTTAACAGATGGTTCGGCTGAGAACTGACGGAAAATGGCAGCATTTGAAGAAAAGGCCAGCAGATTATTATGAAAAATATGACTGTGCCCTTTCATATTTATAATATCTTCATTTGTATTGTAAAATATGTTTTTTCTGGTAATGATATATGATGAATTCTTATCCAGGTAGAGAGCTGATCCACCATAATCCCTGGCTTCAATATCATGCACAAGGTTTTCCTCTATAACTGTACCAACCTGGTGCCATGAGGTATAGATGCCCCCCATATCACTTAATAATCCCTGACCAATTTTATAGATATGATTTTTCCTGATTGTATTAAAGTAAGCTTTAAATTCTGTTTCACCGGTCATTACGCAAGTTAGTCCGGAATAATATCCATCCCGGATGAGGTTATGTTCAATTAAAGTATATATGACATTTAAATTGATAATGGCGACACCTGATTCGTAAAATCTTCCAAAACCGAGTATATCATTATCATGAATGTTGTTAAAGCCGTTACGGTCAGTATGATCAACAAAAGTGCCACTCATAAAGTTTTGAATTGCTGAGGATCCCAGATCACGAAAGGTACAGGAAGAAATTTCCCCTCCCATCGTTCCATTTCCAAATTCTATCCCGGGTTCACCGATATGTCCGAAAAAACAAGCGGTTACCCCTGCCATTCTTGCTGAGCTATATGATATTATACCGTTCCCGCTTCCACTTAAATTGGAGCTTGGGTCATTGGATAAATGTTTATACGGATCAGTTAATGTATGCATAAATCCAATTCGTTGAAAGGTAATATTCCAGATAAAACTGTTTACTTCAGAATTGCCCCGGATATTTATCAGGCTTGCAATCCTGGGTGCAATGATTTCCGTGTTCTCAAATTTTTCTCCGGAACGGGGAATGTAATATAACTTTCCTTCTATCCTGTCCAGGTACCATTCACCGGGTTCACTCATTGTTTCAATAACATGATCGAAATAATAAGGGCATAATCCTCCTTTATGAGTTGGATGGCTGCTATTCATATCCGCCTTAGGGAGATATTTAAGGGTTAGTTCATTTTCCCCGGTATTCCAGGATTTAATTGGAATCCTGTCATCAACCCATCTATGCAAACCAACCCATTCAATATCTTCAATATTTTTGGAGAAGATCATATCGCCATTTCTGAGTCTCACCCTGTCTGTTATTAAATTAACCTCTCCCGTTGATCTGGGAAGAATTTCTGTTATCCTGAATGTTCCTTTTTTTGGCCAGCGCGACCTGACTGCTCTTCTCCCGTTAACAAACAGTTGTCTGAAATACCATTGTCCTGAAGCAACTGAAGGTAAAAAAGCAACCCATGCTTCATGCCCGTTAACTGTTGTTTCTGTCCAGTTTGAGATTATTTCCCCTCCACTTATTATGGGTAACTTATCACTTGGAAGATCAAGCCATTGAGGATCCAAACCATCGGTTTCGAATTTCGACTGTATTTCATTCTCTGCACCTTCGGCCCATTCACCCCTGAAATGTACATTCCCGCCTACAGTTTCATCAATTATTAGCGTTGTATCCAGAAAATAATATCCCGGTAAAAGATGTATTACAACCGGCAACGTGAGTGTTTGGCTATGTGCCTCTAAAGATTCCTGGTAATTTGCCGGGATGCCTGTAATAGGGTTGTCCTGGGCAGTTAATGCTAAGGGCATCTGAAATTGAGGTGGTCTGTTGAGTTCACGGACTTTTTCTATAACACTGTTAAGAGTTTTCAGGGGCATATCCTTTGAATCCCCGGTATTATCATCATTCCCCAGTGGGGAAACATAAAGATGGGTTGTGTCAGTTTTTGAACCATTGGTTCCATAGGCGATAAGATTTATTTGGAATGTATCAATAGCATGATCATTACTGATAATTAATAGTTTTCCAAATGTAATCCCATCTGTATTTACTGTACAGGTTACAAAAAAAGTATCAATAATACCAGGTTTAATATTGAAGGTTTGTTTTGAAACTATAAATTCCGGGGAATCAGATTGTATGTTTTCAATAACAAGGTCAATATCTCCATAATTTGAGATTCTAAACGGTAATTCCCTGCTTTCATCAATATTTAAAAGTCCATAATTAATATTGGATTGCCTGTTAATCATTCGAATACCATAATGATTGACAATAATTCCTGCAGAATTTGGTTTTAAATGATCATGCGATTTGAGATTAGCATAAGTGATTGATGGAAGTACTATCCATTCAGATGATTCAGATTGGGTAACTGTCGCTTCATCAATAAATCCCCTTACATTGTCCCAGTCCGGATTGCCATTCTGAACTAAAGGTTTTCGAATAAGGGTATGCCCGCGGGTTGCGTCCATAACCCCTGCAATATCCCACAACTGGTTGGATGTAGCTTTTCCAATTATATCAATCAAAAGATTATCCTTATAAAGGGCAATGGCATCATCGCCTTCAAATAAATGAAGAATATAATCTCCGGCAATCTGATTGTTATCAGACAAAATCAAGTCTGCAAATTCATATGACTCAGCAGGAACATCTTTGTTAACTATAACAAAAGTTTGTAAAGGTCCAAGGATATGGCCAGTCAGGGAAAGAAAACGTGCATTCAGGGATGAAGAAGGAAACGAAGATTCATTGATCGCCATTCGCAGGCTGTATCCTGTCAGGTCGATTGCGGTATCTGTAGGATTATACAATTCAATGGCTGATTCTAAGCCTGAAATAGTTATTTCAGAGATAAATACATCTTTTTGAGCCCAAAAATCATTTGGATGAGATCCAAGAAAATTAAAAGTGATCCCTGGAAGAACAATCCATTCTGATGAATCTGCCACCGTGCCTGTTGCTTCATCAATGAATCCTCTCACATTGTCCCAGTCAGGATTACCTTTTTGAACCATAGGTTTTCGTATTAGAGTATTTCCCCATGTTGCATCAGTAACACCAGCAATATCCCATAGTACATTTGATTCAGCTTTTCCAACTATATCGATGATCTGATCTCCCTTAAACAGGGCAATGGCATCATTTCCCTGATATAAATGAAGAATATAATCTCCGGCAATATCAAGCTTATCGGACAAAATTACATCTGCATTTATTTTCGCTTCTTGAGGGACATCTTTATTTACAATAACAAATGTCTGCAACGGACCAAGAATATGTCCATAAAATGAAAAAAACCGTCCAAGGGTATCCAAAGCGGGAAACTTTGACTGGTTTATTGCCATTCGGATACTGTATCCTGTCAGATCGATAGCCGAATCAGTAG
>CAYGFI010000018.1:20292-43714 GCA_964349045.1 uncultured Chitinophaga sp. | reverse complement strand
AGATTATTCTCCATAAGCTGGCGGATTTATAACCAATGACAACTGCCTTTTTTTGTCAGGAAGGTCTCCATGTAATCCCCAGGAGATTCCTCATTTCGCTGCGCTTCATTCGGAATGACAGCTTCCATTTTTTAGGGGGGGAGTCAGGCGCGGGCGAAGCCCGCGCCTGACTCCCTAAACCACCAACACGCTGTCATTCCGAGCGAAACCCTGAGCGAAGCGAAGGGGAGAGCGAGGAATCTCCCCGTTAATATTAGGTATTCAATTTTTATCAGGTTCATGTCTTACTAAACCACCAATGCCCTGTCATTCCGATCCGCCAGCTGGCGGAGAGGAATCTCCCCTTTATTATCATATATTCAATTCTTACCGGACACAAGTGATTCATAATATTATTATTTCGAATTTGCAAGTTTCAAACGATTCCCTGACTAACTCACTTTATACAACTCATCCTCTAATTCGTGAATCGCTTTTAAGTACTCGTTCTTACTTCCAAAAGTGCTTACAATTTCCATAGGTGAACCTAATTCTGTAAATGGTTTTACCTTTAGTACTTCTATCGATTCGATATCGTCAATTCCTTCATCAGCATATTTATCCAGCAATTTATCAATCACTGCTTCGGCCTGTTCACCATATTTTGTGAAATAGTTACGTTTTTTAACGTTATTAGCACGTTCCTTTCGGGTCATCGGGGGTTGATCATATGCCACATGACAGATCAGATCAAATAAATCCAACTCTTTATTTACAGCATTATAGAGGGCTTCAACCAACACTCCCTGTTCCCTTAATTCTTCAATAATCGCGGTTTTCCGGTTTGTGGAATTCCATTTGTTAAGGAAATCATCGAGCGTGGCAAACTGCCCCCGGATTATTTCTTTAGTATGATCTTTAAGACTGGTGGTTATTGGTTTCCCATGCTGATCAAAATACAACTCGCGGCTGATTAATATTGTCACATCCACTCCATTTACATAAATTTTGGAACGGGGTTCTCCATGTGGTTCCGGGTCTCCTTCAGGTGTCCGGATAGGTGGGGGAGGATAGTCTGTGACAATTTCAAGGTCAGTATCATCGGGAAAAACGTCACCACCCGGCTCATCATCAGGAAATATATCAACTAAATCATCTTTATCCGTAGCAGTTTTAATTTTGATCGGTTCTCCGTCAAAATCAGGATCGGCAAACAGGTCAGTAGCATTCCTGAAGTCAAGGATCGTAAAATACATTTTACCATATTCCTCATCGATTCTCGTACCACGACCGATAATTTGTTTGAATTTGGTCATGGATGCAATGTTGGCATCCAGAACAATCACTTTACAGGTTATGGCATCAATACCTGTGGTCATTAATTCCGATGTGGTAGCAATAACAGGATATTTTTGCTCCGGATCGGTAAAATTTTCAAGTTCCCGCTTACCTTCGTCATTATCACCGGTAATCTGCATAATGTATTTGTAGTTTTCAGCCACCAGGTCTGCATTTTCTTTTGCCAATGCGGATCGCATACGCTCAGCATGGTCTATATCCACACAAAATGCAATAGTTTTGGCAAAGCGGTCATATCCCTTCAAAAACTCTGATAATTTTCGTGCAACAACCTCTGTACGTTCATCTATTACCAGGCTACGGTCATAGTCTTTCTTATTATATATTCTGTCTTCTACCGGATAACCGTCTTTATCAGCTTTTCCATCATCCGGCCGCCAGCCTTCCAGATCAACGTTTATTCCGATCCTGACAACACGATAAGGCGCAAGAAATCCGTCATCAATACCTTGTTTCAGCGAATAGGTGTATATAGGGTCACCAAAGTATTCTATGTTGCTGACTTCTGTTGTTTCCTTTGGAGTAGCTGTAAGACCAATGTGTGTAGCGTTATTGAAATATTTTAGAATTTCATGCCATGCACTGTCGTCCCTTGCTGAACCCCGGTGGCACTCATCAATAATAATCAAATCGAAGAAATCACGGCTGAATTGTTTGTAGATGTTCTTTTCTTCTTCATTTCCTGTTATCCCCTGGTATAATGAAAGATAAACTTCATACGATTTGTCAACCTTTCGGTTTTTTACCATGGTCATTTTATCCCTGAAGTGTTTGAAATCACCTCGCTGTGCCTGGTCTAACAATGCATTCCGGTCAGCAAGAAAAAGGATGCGTTTTTTAACCCCTGCTTTCCATAACCTGTGTGCAATCTGGAATGCGGCATAGGTTTTACCGGTGCCGGTTGCCATAACAAGTAAAATCCTGTTCTGACCGTTGGCAATGGCTTCAATAGTCCGGTTTATGGCAATCTGCTGGTAATAACGCGGCCGTCTTCCCGATCCATCGAAATAATAATCCTGTGATGCTATCCTTTCTTTTTCAGGAGTTGTTATGCCCTTGTACTTTTTATATTTATCCCATAATTGCTGAGGTGTCGGGAATTCATCAAGACCAAGTTCTGTTTCGATATTTGTATCGGTTACGGTGCGGTCATGAAACAGAAAACCATCACCATTAGAGCTGAATACCGATGGAATATCAAGAATTTGTGCATAATCAAGCGCCTGCTGAATTCCGGACCTGATGGAATGGTTGTTGTCTTTTGCTTCAATAATGGCAATGGGAATGTTGGCTTTGTAGTATAAAACATAATCCGCTCTTTTTCTTGTTCCTCTGGCTGTTAACCTTCCCCGGACATGTATTTTGCCATCCGTAAAGAAAACCTCTTCTAATAATTGTTTATGGCTATCCCAGCCTGCCTTTACAATGGCTGGCGTTATAAATTTGGTGCAAATATCACGTTCGGATAGAGATTTCTTATCCACTTGGATAAATTTATTTAATAAAAAATAAAGTTAGTAAAATCAATCTTTTAAAAAGTTACAATGGAATTTTTTTGATTAATGTAAAAAATTAGAACGTTCAAAGCAAATACTAATGATTATCTACTTCATTTTGTGAACAAATTTATATTATAATTAATCACGTTAGGATTTAACTACAAGTAATGATCCTTTTGTAAAGTTCTGCCAAGAAATACAGTTCAACACACAACCCAAGCTTGTAAGATCGTTTATTTCAGGGATATCAACAGGAAAAACCTGAATTGGTACATTATTCTTTTGTAGTTCAGATTTAAAGTCCTGCAAAGGTTGTTTTGATATTTGATCATTATAATTTGGGAACAGGATCAGATCATTAATGCGTAAAAAAATTATATGATTCCCAATAGCACTACCGATCCCTTCAATGGTAAAATCTTCAGGTTCATCATTTAATAGCCTTATAATGGTATATTCATCACCAAGATCATTTTTCAGGTCTTTGGCAAGCGTTTCCATAAAAATATGATTGGAGGAATGTTTTGGATAAACTCACAAATATCTCCGGAAATCATTTTTAACCCGACGAAGGATATTTTCCTGAAATTCTAATAAGTATTCCATTTTATGTCGATTCAATACGACAAATATACAATAATAATGTTGATTCTATTCGACATAGTTAAATATTTAGCAATGCTTTTCCCATGAATGGGAATTCCAGTAATTTTGACCAGTTTTAACCGGAGTAAATTGATTACCTCTTGACAGAGTTATGTACCTGCTGTTATGTTATTTATCGAAATTGGAATCTAACCGGCTAAATGTGGTCAAGAATTCCGGCATGTACATCATATCTCTGATCAAATCAAGCTTAGATATTTCAATCCTCTTGTCTTAAAGGGTAGTCCCGATTCCTTAGTAGCTGGGCTTTTTCATTGTAAAACAAACCCTTGAAGGGTTCGAGCGGATTCCAACCCCTTTCTTTTAAAGTAACAGGTTTTATAATGTACAAATATTAACTTTGAACCCAGGAAATGATTATTGATGAAACCCACATGATTCGGGAAACACAAACACTAATGAATATAATTTCATAACATGTGGGTTCTCCCGCCAAGGCGGGACAGGCTATCTGACCATTAAAAAATAAATTATATACAGATGATATTGAATTTTTGCAGTCTTAGCAGCGGAAGCAGCGGAAATTGTTATTACCTGGGCAACGGGTTTCATGGAATATTGATCGATGCCGGAATTTCTGCAACATCCATACGTAAGTTTCTGAAGAGCATTGATATTTCCATGCAGACTATTATGGGTGTTCTGATAACACACAATCATATAGATCATATCAGGGGATTGGAAGTGCTTGCCAGGAAAAATAACCTTCCTGTATTCACTACCGAAAAAATCCGGAGAAGCATTCTCACTATGAAAAAGAAAATATCCCAGGATTGTATCCGGGAAATTCCCTTACAGCAAAAATTCCACCTGGCAGGTTTTGATATAGAAGCATTTCCGGTTTTTCATGATGCACCTGAAACCATTGGGTTCCAAATTTGTGCCGGGGGCAAAAAAATAACGATAGTTACAGATCTTGGACATATTTGCCTGATTGCTGCTCAATATATTAAAGCAGCCAACCTGCTTGTTATAGAGTCAAATTATGATGAGCAGATGCTGGTGAATGGCAATTATCCTACCTATTTAAAATCAAGGATACGCTCAGACCATGGTCATTTAGGAAATCATCAGACCTCGGCTTTTCTTGCTGACAATATTAATGACCATTTAAGTCATATTTGTCTGGCCCACCTGAGTAAAAACAATAATACACCGGAAACAGCTCTTCAAACCCTGAAGCAGACTTTCTCAGAAAGGGGCATTAAACTTAACGGGCAACCACGAATTTCAATTCTGAACCGAAATGTGCCATCTGATGTGATCAGATTGACAGAATAGAATAAATTCTTACTTGTTCCATTAAAAAAACCTGAACCCGGTTATCAAAGAGCTACTCTTGAGTTGTGACCAAAAATGTAAAAGACACCCAATTGAAATCCCCTGTTAGTCGAATTTACAGCATCGTCTTTATTGATGTTGCTTAATCCATGATTATATCTGGCATCAATACCAAAACCCGTTGATGGAACTATATAGCTGATACCCATACCCACACCAAAGTCAATAGGATTCAAATTATCTTTATTTTCTGCGTTAACCAGAAAACCCAACTGTGGGCCGGCCTGTAATCTGAATCCATTGTCAAACATATATTGAAGAAGGAAAGGTATATTAATATAGTCCAGTTTATAATTAATATCCCCATTTTTTGCACCCTGGTTTGAATAAACCAATTCAGGCTGAATTGCCCATTGGCTGTTGAGATGGATATGACCAAGCAAGCCAAAATTGTACCCTGTTATCTGGTCATATTTAGCGTTGTCGTCATTTTGGATATTGTACATGGTTATCCCGCCTTTGATTCCAAGATTAACATGTCCTTTGGGTGAATTACCGTGTTGTCCACTTGCAACGCATGTAAACAAAAATGCTGTAAATAAACCGATTAAGAATTTCATAGTTTTTTCATTTATTATTATTTCTTTGTCTTATTATCCCATAAGGAGACATTATAATAGATGGTAAAGGTGCGGGCTATTTCCTGCCGGAGTGTTATATAATTGCATAAACATATTACATAATTCATAGATTTAGAAAGTAAATAAACGATTAGCCGGACGATGGTAATAAACAGAATAATGTGTTATTGCGTTAAATAAAGAGGTGGATTGCTTTAGCATCGATAAAACCACATTCAGGATAATGATTCTTTACACATCTCTACTCAAAGCAAGATTTAATATTTCAAACCTCTCGCCTACTACTAAATCAAGTAAACCATTGTAATATACACAGTTACAACGGTTTTTTGTTTTCAGGTGCCGGTGAAGGGTACGTTAATTATGATATTTCGGCAAAAATGATTTATCTTAACAATCAGATTTAGTCAACCTGACATGAATCTCGCAGAAAGTAATGATAATGTAAAAGAGTGTCTCCCTTTTGTACAGAGAGTAGATTAAAACAACAAACCCAAAGAGGTTGAAACATTTCTTTAAAAACACATTGTTAATGTTGGTGGGTCTAATGAGGTTTGTATTGCCTTCAATAGCCCAACAGTCAGACAATCAACTTTATACCATAAATATTTTCGAATGAAAAAAATTACATCGGTATTATTGGCAATCGGATTCATCACTTTAAGTACTAATGGGCAATCCCCTTCATTCAAAACCTATATGAACCCGGTAATCCCGGGTGATCATCCTGATTGTACCGTAACAAAAGTGGGGGATCACTTTTACACCACAGGTTCATCATTCAATGTAACCCCGGTGATCTATCACTCAACCGACCTGGTTCACTGGGAAGCCATTGCACAACCGGTAAGCGCATCATGGTCGAATTTCGGTGATAATCCCGGAGGAGGTTGCTGGGGAGGACATATCGTATATTACAATGACAAATACTGGGATTTCTTTTCGCGGGCCAATACCATGTATTTTGTGAAAGCCGACGATCCCAGAGGACCATGGAGTGATCCTGTCAAAGTGAACAACCCGCCGGCCCTGCCCTATGGATTGGGATATGACAATTCGATATTTATCGACGATGATAACAAATGGTATTTAGTGGTAAAAAATGGTCAGCCCAATAACGGTATTGTTGAATTGGGTAGTAACGGTCAGCCTGCCGGTGCTGTTTACGATCTGAACTGGTTGAATCCGAGTCCGGAGTTGCCATACAGTTGGGCTGAAGGACCTGTATTGTGGAAATACAAAGATTTCTATTACTATTCCTTTGCACGCGACCTGGCCGGAGGGCAAAAGGTGATGCGCAGCAAATCGTTGACTGCCGATCAGGTTGCCTGGGAAATGTTAGGTGATTTTTTCAACGAAATCGATCCGCTGAAACCCTCATCTCTTTTTACAAGCCCCAACCATGCTTCACCGGCGGTATTGGTTTCCGACAGCACTTCATGGGTAATTCATCCTTTGTATGCGAAAGGCGAGTGGAAAGGACAAGGAAGACAGGGGTTGCTGAACCAGGTGCGCTACAATGCAAGCGACAGACCTGTTGCCGACTACCCTGTCAACCAATCGTTCACTGCACCCAATTTACCAGGCAGTGGAATTCCCTGGATGGTTCCCAAATCCGATTACTTTTCGACTGCCAAACTCCATCCGGAATGGTCGTCACTTGGATATACCCCATCTGGAAAATACTCTCTAAGTGAACAACCCGGCTGGCTACGGTTAACACCCAAAAGTATTACCAAAGGAAATACGTTGACAAAGTATGACGGGGAGCATAACTATTCGCTGATCACCCGGCTCGATTTCAGTGCGAAATCGATGGATGACCAGGCCGGTTTGAGGTTGCTGCGGGGCGACGAAACCAAGTTTGTCAAACTAGTCAGTTCGATAACTTCCGAAGGGAAAAAGATAGTGGTTTTTAGTTTTGAAAATACCGCCTATGAAGCCGAAAATACCATTGGCGATACTCTTTGGCTGAAAATGGTCAGGATCAACCATAGCATAACCGGGTACTTCAGCGGTAACGGGAGAAACTGGATGCAGGTGGGTCAAGCGTTCAGCGTTTCGGTTATCGATTCCTATTCCGACTTTTCTACCTTCACCGGTACCCTCCAGGGATTGTACGTACAGGGTGCGAGCAGTGCTTTTTTCGACCTCTACATTTACCGCGATGCATTCACTCCCATATTGGCCGAATGCCCGGCAAACCAGTCTGGTACCAGCCGAAGTGTACCCAGCCAGGGAATTAGTGTATTAGATAATATTCATGACAACGATTGGGCATTGTATGCCGGGGTTGAATTTGGCAACAACGAATATAATACTGGACCGGATTCAATTGAATTCACAGCTTCAAGCGCCGGAGCAGGGGGAATTGTGGAGGTTTGGCTTGATTCGATTGATACCGGGACTAAATTGGCAGAATGCCCTATCAGTAGTACCGGTAGTTGGAGTATATTTAATAAGTTTAAATCTGCCATATCTCCTGTATCCGGAAACCATGATGTATACCTGAAGTTTATCGGGACAGGAACATCAAAGCTGTTTCAGTTAAAGTGGATGACATTTACAATTAGTTCGGACCCGTTGAACCCGACTCCCCGGATCAAACAGCCCGGAAAAGTATCCGTTTATCCCAATCCGGCAAAAACACACCTGTCTATTCAATCCGGTTTTTTATTTCATACCGCTGAAATCTTCAACAGCAAAGGACAGAGTGTACTTCTGAATCATATGGATGAATCGGAAAAATTAACTCTGTATTTCAACCTGGCAAACGGGCTGTACCTTTTAAAAATAAGCAACGATAAGAATTTTGCCTGTTGTAAATTGATGATTGATTTGTAATTTACACGGAACACTTTTATTTATGCGATGCCAGGTATCCCTAAATAAATGCTGCCTGACCAGGCGACCGGTCAATTAAATATAAAAAATTAATAATCCCACGATTTCAAATTAACATTTTATCACCATTGGCAATCCAATAGTTTTGCCCAAAGAGGTATGGGCTTATTTCCTGCGCGTTTGTTCTTGTGTATTATTGTTTATAATTAACCCTTTGAGCTGTTAAATTTATAAAAATATATTACCAGGATAAGCAAATAAATTATCCTAACAATTTGTAATATTGTATTTTTTCCTTTCGGTTGAATGGCAGGTTAACTCTTCCAAAACAAAAGGCATAATACCGGAAGGTTTAATAACAAATACATTTCATGGCAGTGACACCAAAAAAGCTAATCAAGACTTCTATTTTTGTAATACTGACTGTTGTTATTCTTGGGATCATTTTATATCCCAAACTTAAGCCGATATTAAATCCGGATTCAGGTTTGAAAACAGGCTCAAGTGTCCGTCCTCAGGAAACTCGTGGAAGCGGACAACCCTTGTTGGCCAGCGGTTATGTAATTGTACCTGCCCGGATGAGCGAACTTATTTACAGTACAGGTTCACTGGTACCCGATGAAGAGGTAGAACTCTCTTTCGAAGCATCTGGTAAAGTGGTAGGAATTTACTATTCGGAAGGAACACGCGTCAAAAAGGGCGAATTATTAGCAAAAATCAACGACAGGCCTTTGCAGGCACAATTATTAAAACTCCAGGCGCAGCATAAACTTTCAGAAGAACGGGAGTTTAGACAGCGACAATTGCTCGACCGTGATGCTATTAGTCGTGAGAGTTACGATCAGGTTGCCACCGAGCTTCAATCGCTTGCAGCCGATATAAAGCTGATTGAGGCCCGTATTTCCGAAACGGAATTGAGGGCTCCTTTTGATGGCACCATTGGATTGCGCATGATCAGTGAAGGCGCTTTTGCTACAACTCAAACCAAGATAGTCCAATTGGTAAAGATCAGTCCGCTTAAAGTTGAATTCTCAATTCCCGAACGATATGCCGGCGAAGTTTCTCCGGGATTTACAATTTCATTTGTTGTGGATGGAATTTCAAAATCATTTACCGCCAATGTTTACGCCGTAGCTCCCAAGGTGGACGTGGACACGCGTACCATTGTTGCCCGGGCGATATATCCTAACCGGAACGAAGAACTGAAACCGGGCAGGTTTGCCAGTGTAAGGGCTTTATTATCCGAGATCGAAAATACCATTGCAATTCCAACCCAGGCAGTAATTCCCGAAATGGAGGGGGAAAAAGTATTCATTTATAAAAATGGCAAAGCGGTGGAAGTCAGGGTTACAATCGGGCTTCGCACCGAATCCCTCATCCAGATACGTGAAGGGCTCAATTTTGGTGATACTTTACTTACCACGGCAATCTTGCAGTTGAGGCATGATATTCCGGTTCAGCTTGATACCCTGATTACCAATGTACCCAACGTTAATCCTGTACCATGAGTCTATCGTCAACAAGTATAAATCGACCGGTTCTGGCCACAGTATTTTCGCTGGTAATCCTTTTATTCGGGATCATCGGAATGACCTATCTAGGGGTGAGGGAATTTCCCAGCGTTGACCCGCCCATCATATCGGTAAGTACCTCCTATCCGGGGGCAAACTCGGATGTGATTGAAACACAGATCACCGAGCCATTAGAGCAATCAATCAATGGGATTCCCGGAATTCGCACATTAACCAGCCGCAGCAGCCAGGGGCGTAGCAGCATAAGTGTTGAATTTGAGCTGGATGTGGATATGGATAATGCAGCTAACGATGTTCGCGATAAAGTATCGCAGGCACAACAGTATATACCACGCGACTGTGATCCTCCCACGGTATCAAAAGCCGATGCCGATGCAAGTCCAATTATGATGATCGCGGTAAAAAGTTCACGGAGGTCACTGCTTGAGCTTTCTGAAATAGCCGAACTTACATTTAAGGAGCAGCTACAGACCATTTCGGGTGTGAGCGCTGTTTTTATCTGGGGAGAAAAACGTTATGCCATGCGTATCTGGCTCGACCCGGCAAAACTGGCAGGCTATCAGATGACACCCCTTGATGTTAGAAATGCCATTCTTCGTGAAAATGTAGAACTTCCGGCAGGCAGTATCGAAGGTACCAATACTCAACTTACCATAAGGGCGCTGGGATTGATGACCACTCCACAAGAGTTTAACAGCCTCATTTTAAGGCAAGCCGGTGACCAGATCATACGGGTAAGTGATATTGGTCGCGCTGAACTTGGTCCTGAAGATTTACGCGGAATTATGAAGGTGAATGGCATACCCATGGTTGCTACGGCGATTGTTCCGCAACCTGGAGCCAATCATATTGAAATCGTGGATGAGATATATAAACGTCTTGAGTACATTAAGAAGGATCTTCCCGATGATGTGAAATATGATGTGGGTTTCGACAATACAAAATACATTCGCTCATCAATAAAAGAGGTTCAAAGCACCATTTACCTTGCTTTTTGTCTTGTAGTCATAATCATTTTTATGTTCCTCCGCGACTGGCGAACCACCGTCATTCCAATCCTTGTTATCCCGGTTTCCCTGGTAGGTTCATTTTTCATCATGTATATTGCCGGATTTACCATTAACGTTCTCACATTACTGGCCATAGTCCTGTCAATCGGTTTGGTAGTTGATGATGCCATTGTTATGATGGAAAACATTTATGTGAAGATTGAACAAGGTATGACGCCACTCGAGGCAGGGATCAAGGGTTCGAACGAAATATTTTTTGCTATAATTTCAACCACCATTACTCTGGTCGCGGTATTTATTCCTATTGTATTCCTGGAAGGGATGACCGGAAGGCTTTTCAGAGAATTCAGTATTGTAATTGCCGGTGCCGTTACGATTTCCTCATTTGTAGCGCTTACGTTAACGCCAATGCTTTCAACAAAACTTTTGAAAACCAGACACACACGGAGCAAGGCGTATTATATTACCGAAAATTTTTTTATAGCTCTGAATAAGGCTTATCAAAATTCACTCAATTCTTTTCTTAATAATAAGTATAGTTCATTAATAATTCTTGCTTTGTCAGTTTTCCTGATTTTTATTTTATGGAAGAGTATTCCGGCCGAAATGGCTCCTCTTGAAGACAGGTCCCAGTTGAGTATAAGTATCACAATGCAGGAGGGAGCCACATACGAGTACACTCTCAGCTATGTTGAAGATGTTGCTGATGTGGTTGAAAGTGTTATTCCTGAATTTGATAAAGTAACCCAAATGGTCAGGGGAGGTGGTGGCTTTGTACGTGTGTTGCTCATTGAACCTTCTGAAAGGAAGAGATCCCAGCAGGAGATCGCCGGTCAGTTATCAGCAGAACTCCGGAAGAAAACCCGTGCCCGTGCCAGCGTCATCCAACAATCCACCTTTGGTGGACGGCGTGCAGGTCTGCCCATTCAGTATGTGCTTCAGGCTCCCGGCATTGATAAACTCAGGGAAATACTTCCGGCATTTATGGCTGAAGTTCACAATAATCCCACTTTCGTTATGGCCGATGTGAACCTGAAATTCACCAAACCCGAAATGCAGATTGTGATTAACAGGGATAAAGCAAACCTCCTTGGAGTTTCAACCCAGAATGTCGGGCAAACCTTACAGCTGGCCCTTAGCGGACAACGCTTCGGCTATTTTATAATGAACGGTAAACAATATGAGATACTGGGTGAAATAAGCAGGGGTGAAAGGAATAAACCACTCGACCTGAAATCGTTATATGTCAGGAACAATGGTGGACATATGGTGCAACTTGATAATTTTGTCACATTGCAGGAGTCAACCGCCCCTCCGGAATTATTTCGTTACAACCGTTTTGTGGCGGCTACTGTAACCTGTGGGCTGGCAGACGGAAAGACAATCAGTCAGGGCCTTGAGGAGATGGATAAAATTGCAGCCAGGGTGCTCGATGATTCATTCAGGACAGCGCTTGCCGGTGATTCCAAAGATTTTATGGAAAGTTCCTCCAGTCTTATGTTCGCTTTTCTTTTAGCGATCGTACTGATATTTTTGGTTCTTTCAGCTCAGTTTGAAAGCTTTAAAGACCCGATAATCGTAATGATGTCCGTTCCACTGGCCCTTACCGGAGCGCTACTCTTTATGTGGTATTTCAATATTACGATGAACATCTTCAGCCAGATCGGGATCATCATGCTGATAGGACTTGTATCGAAAAACGGAATTCTGATTGTCGAATTTGCCAATCAGCGTAAAATTGCAGGTATGAACAAGTCTGATGCTATCCGTTTTGCCTCCGCTGCCAGATTCAGGCCTATCCTCATGACCAGCCTGTCAACCATTCTCGGAGTTTTACCTCTTGCTTTAGGCTGGGGCGAAGGCGCTCAAAGCCGTGTAGCGATGGGGATAGCTGTAGTTGGCGGACTGACTCTATCCACTTTCCTGACGTTGTATGTTGTACCCGCTATTTATTTGTTTATTTCAAGCGAATCAAAAAGCATTATCAATGAACCAATTAATCCTGTCAGAGTTGAGAGCGCCGATAAGAAATAACAGTTTTGTTTTGCTGGTTTTTTTCTTTTTTATCCTGAATAATGCAGAAGCTCAGGAGGTATATGATCTTAGTCGTTGCATCCAGACAGGCCTGGAACGAAATTTTGCATTGCAGGTTGTCCGTAACCAGGAGCAGACGGCCATTAACAATTTCACACAAGGGAATGCAGGCATGTTACCCACTATCACTGCAACCAATCGTTTTGGAGGCAGCCTGAATACAACCAGTAAAAATTTATCCGATGGTAGTGAGAATATATCGAAAGGGATCCATAATACCTTTGGATCAGCAGTGATTGACCTTGGAATGACCATTTTCAAAGGATTTCAGGTGCATCACTCCTACGAGAAGCTTGGTATAATTACTGAAATGGGAGGGCTCAATACCCAGATGTCGGTTGAGAACCTGGTTGCACAACTTGTTTCGGAGTACAATTACTATATCCAGCAGCTTACACTATATGATAACCTGGCTTATGCAGTTTCACTGTCACGCGAACGTGTTCGCATCGACGAACAGCGGTACCTGCTAGGGGGAGCTTCAAAGCTGGAGTTGTTACAATCGATTGTTTATCTCAATGCCGACAGCTCAAGGTATGCGCGCCAAAATGAAGTACTCCGGTCTTCCCAGATCAGACTGAATAAATTAATGGCTTCCGATGATCCGGGAGAAAATATTTTACTTAAAGATTCCCTGATCCAGATTAACGAAGACCTTCTGTATGATGAGCTAATGGTGCTTACCCTTGCCTCCAATACGAGTTTACAAATTGCATCAAAAAGCCAGGTCGTTTCAGAGCTGGATTATAAAATAATTAAATCACGCGTTTATCCTTATCTGACCATGTCGTCGGGTTACGCATATTCATATAATGGTTATGAAACAGGTGAAATACGCAATCAGAACGTCCATGGCATGAATTATGGGCTTACTCTTGGAATGAACATCTTCGATGGATTCAACCGGAAACGTGAAATGAGTAATGCCCGGATCGAAATCGAAAACTGGAATATTCAGTACAAAGAGGTGGAACAGGAAGTTAAAGCTGACTTGCTGAACATTTATTATGCTTATGAAAACAACCTGCGTCTGCTCAGGCTGGAAGAGCAAAACCTGGAAGTGGCACGGGAAAACCTTGAGATAGCGCTTGAAAGATATAAACTTGGGAATTTAGCCGGACTCGAGCTTCGCGAGGTTCAAAAGAGCCTACTTGATGCAGAAGAACGACTTATTTCAGTTAAATTTCAGACTAAACTGGCTGAAATTTCTTTGCTCCAGATCTCAGGAAGAATAATGGATTATTTGTAAATTCTATTTAACTTCTGTCAAATAAATTAACGGATTTTTTAATCCTCCTTCGCGTTCCGCTTCGGCGTACTGTGCCTTCGCATAGCTTCGGCGAAGCAAGGCGAGAAAAAAGTGGTTTAATTCCCCGACCCTCTGGGTCGGAAATTAAGAATTCCATTTGATACCTCGGGGCTCTGCCCCGGGGTAATTAATTTTCAGACTGAATATTTAATGAGGAAGGTGGAATCGTTAACCACAAATTTTCATAGGGATTAACAAATTAATATTTTACTTTGCTGTTAATAAATAAATTATTTTATATGAAAAATCAAGCAAACAAAAAATCTCTACCGGGAAAATTAACCTGGTTAACAGTAGTTTGTGCTTTAATCATTACAGTTAGTCTCCAGGCACAAAGCGAGAGTTTTTATCAATTGAAGATTTATAGTTATGAAAATGAATCCCAGGAGCAGCGGATGGACGATTTTCTTAAAAAAGCATATTTGCCTGCATTGCATCGGGCCGGGATTCCCAGGGTGGGCGTTTTTAAACCAATTGATGATGAGACTGAATCGGGTAAAAGAATTTATGTATTGCTTCCTTTGAAATCGTTGGATAAATTTGAAAGTCTTCCGGGGAGATTGTCAGAAGACAGTCAATTTCAGGCTGACGGGAAAGATTACCTCAATGCAGCCTATGACAATCCTCCCTATAAGCGCTTTGAAAGCATCCTCCTAAAAGCCTTTAAAGGAATGCCTGAACCCGGTTTACCGGAACACTCCACACCTCCTGCTGAAAGAGTTTATGAATTAAGAAGTTACCAGGGTGCAACCGAAAAGATTTTTCAAAATAAAGTTGAGATGTTTAATGAAGGTGGAGAGATCAGTCTTTTTAAGAAACTTGGTTTCAACGCGGTATTTTATGGAGAGGTAATATCAGGTGCAACCATGCCAAACCTGATGTACATGACAACTTTTTCAAATGTGGCTTCACAAAAGGAACACTGGAATGCTTTTGGAAGTCATCCTGATTGGAAAATTATGAAGGAGGATCCGAAATACCAGAATAACGTTTCAGGGATGGAAATATTCCTGCTTCATCCAACCGATTATTCTGATTTGTAAAGATTACATTAACTAAACATCGCAAATCTCAACACTGGCTCTCAGTGATTTTAGTTTATCATCCCAGGTAGGTACAAATTCCTGTCCCACAAATCCCTTGTAACCTGTTTCCAGAATGGCTTTCATAATGGCAGGGTAATATAACTCCTGTGTTTCATCAAGTTCGTGGCGTCCGGGAACACCTCCCGTGTGATAATGACTTATATAGGGATGATATTTCCTGATGTTCTCAATAATATTCCCTTCCATGATCTGCATGTGATAAATGTCGAACAGGAGTTTAAACCTGTCAGAACCAACCATTTCACACAAGGCAGCTCCCCATGGGGATTTATCGCATTGATAGTCGGCATGTCCATAACTGTTCAGTAATTCCATTACGATGGTTACTCCGTGTTTTTCTGCTAATGGAGTAAGCTTACGGAGACCTTTGGCACAGTTAATCAAACCCTCATTATCGGTCATCCCTTCACGGTTCCCGGAAAAACAAATCAGATTAGGAACACCTGCTTCAGCTGCTTTAGGAATCATTGCCTCAAAATCTGCTATGAGCTTTTCATGGTTACCAGGTCGGTTAAATCCTTTGGGAATTCCCATGTCGGTGGCATATCCTACAGCGCAGGTAAGGCCGTGTTTTTTGACAACCGGCCAGTCCTTTGCTTTAAGCAATTCAATGGATTCAAGCCCCATTTTTTTACATGCCGCAGCAAAATCATCAAGGGGAATATCTCCATAGCACCACTGGCTAACAGAATGCCGGATGTTTCCCTTGAGTTTTTTTATTTCCTGATCTTCTCCGGCGAAAGCCCGGGCAAAGGGTATACCAGTTGCCGTAACGGCTGCTGCTCCTGCTAAATGTGATATCATTTGTCTTCGGTTCATTAGGTTGGATTTCAGTTTTTTGATAAGGATTACTTGGTATAAAGATATGTTAAAAGTTTTTATTCGTGAAACTCAAATTTCAAAAACAGCCTGTCCCGCTAAAAACGGGATAGTGTATTGAAATTCGCAAGGTGAACGCCTGTCTGCCGAAACGAAAAAAGTTTTTTTGATTCCTTGTCAGCTCTGCTACGAAGTAGTTTATTTGCCAAAAAAGTGTATGCAGTCTGGAGACCCTGTGTGTCAAATTTTTTTATAATAATTAATCCCTCGTTCTAAGATTCAATAAGTTATTTGACTTATTGTGTTCCGGACCTATTTTTATAATTAATGAATTTTTGAGAAATCTGTTCATGTAAGGAAATGTGCATTTGTCAAAAAAAAGAGCCAGGGGTCTTTTAATAACTTATATTTGCATGAACAAAATAAAAGTGTGAATTATGAGGCGATTTTTCCTTTTTCCGATTCTTTTTTTGGCTTTTGTTGTATCTGCCTGTGACGCTATTAATGAGCTTATTCCGGATATCGAGACTGATTTTTCGGAAACGTTTCAGATTAAAATATTTGAAAATAACGGTGAATTGGGTGAAAAGTTAATCGATGTTAAGTCAAGTGAAGAATACAATGATTTTAAAAGTAATATTGGAGGATTTGAAATCCGTAAAATTACTTATGAAATAAAAAACTTCAATGCCCCGGATGATATGTATTTCACCGGGACGTTAATTTGCAGTAATGAGGAAAATACCGAATCCTACGTTGTAGGGTCAATGGATATGATTAATCTTTCTCTTCTTGCTGAATCCGGAGAGGAAAACGATGTTACTCTGACCACTGATAATATGAACAAGGTACTTGCCTGGCTGGATTCTCCGGGGAGATTTTTATTAAAGTATGACTACATCATCAACAACATAGACAGCACACCCTATTTAATAGATGGAAATAATGCAGGATCGAATTTTGAAATGGTGGTAAAATTATACGTAACTGTAAAAACCAAGATTTAGAACAGTTACTTTTCCAGGCTAATATATCTCTTTCATGTTAAAAGGAATCTGGATTAAAATTTTCAAATCGTTTCCTAATTCCTGAATTGATTCATCGTCAGAATCAAAATGCCAATGGATAATAATATTTTTCCCTTTTTGGTAATACTGATTACAGTTAAAGAGAATGTTGGTTATGAATTTCTTTGAACCGGAGTTTATATATTCCAAATGGAAATACATCTCTGTTTTCAGGTCAGTACTATCGAAATAATCTTTAATGGCATGAACAACAGGATTATAGAATTCAAAGGAGTCTTCAGGAATGGAACGGCCTTTTATCTCGATCCTTCCAGGCTCTATATGAACAGAGGGCGTTGAACGGGTACCTTCAATATTCATAATGTATCTGTGTTTTGCCAGATAAAGATAAATAATTATTCTGAAAAAATAAATATCCTATACTAAAATCAATATATTATCGACTTTAGTGCAACAGGATAATAATAATTTATTTGGAAAAGAGATTTGGTTTCTCAAGCTCAAAAAGAGTAGGGTAATCACTGTCGAACCGCTTTAACACTTCCGTTAGAATTGTTTCTCTCATAAATTTCGATCTGTTATCCACCTTGTATTTTCTGCAGTATGCTTCAATAGCTTGCATTTCACAGTTATTCAGACGAAGGGTTTGAGCATTGCTCCGGAGCAGATTATGGTCTTTTAATTTTCGGGATTTCAAATGATTTAAAGTTGATTGACTTCAAAAATAAGACATTTAAAGCTTTGTAAGGGCTTATTATTTGCGGAAAGTATTAACAAGATTCTAACAAAATTGAATTTGATAATTTTCAACAGACAATCAACTAACACGTAATATTTCAATCACTTCTCTTGGTGTGATGATTTTCAGCGCCCACGAATAAACGATTCCAAGAAATGAAATCATGAAGAAACTAAGGATCCATGAAATGCCTGTATGTTGAAGGATTATTCCACTAAGTATAAGACAGGTTGAAAAAGCTATCAGCTTAAGAAGTATTGAATAATCTGTATTGAGATTGAAAATTCTTCGTGTAAGGACTACCTGGTTGATCGCGTAAAATCCCTGAGAAATAATGCTGGCATAAGCAGCCCCTTCTGCTTTGTAACGGGGAATTAATATCAGATTCAGGCCAATGTTAAGAAATACCGTTATACCAGCCAGGATGTTTAACTGCTTCAGACTGCCATTTGCAGTAAGAAGAGTACCAAAAATGTAAGTAGTGGAGATAAACAGAAGAGCAAAGATCAAACGAATAAATATCCTTGAGGAAACATCGGTATGTTCATGATAAAGCATTGACATTAACTCCTCCCCATAAAAAGCTGAAACAATCACAAGCGTTATGGCAGGAATTATCAGCAGTGAGAAAGACAGTTTTAAAAGGGGACCAATAGCTTCATTATTTTTAATCATCTTTGAAAACATCGGAAGTAATAGTCCCGCGAAAAGATAAGCAAACATAACTGCCGCATCGAGAAGCCGGAATGCCTGTGCATAAATCCCAGCCTGCTCTTTTCCATCTGTAAGCATTCTTTCCATCATCACCGAATCAATACGGTTGAAAAACGACATTAGTAGTATTAACAAGGCAAAGGGATAGCTTTGCCGTAGAATTTTTAATCCGTATTGGAGATTGAAGTTCAATTTAATTTTACGAGATTTCGATAGAACAACTCCTAAGGCTATTATTAATGTAAGTAAATAAGAGGCGGTCTGGGCATAGATAAACCAACTGATTCTGAAAGGAGCATCAGTAACGTTCCCCCATAACAGAAAACTACAGATAAGTATCATGAAAAGCCTGTCGAGCACTGAGAGCAACGAGTCGGTTTTAAATAACTGCAGCCCGCTGATGTTCGATCGCATATACAGAATGAATGAAAGAAGAAAGTTATTGAGAATTAGCAGGTACAGCAGATGGAACTGCCTGGATGTGTAGCCAACTGCAAGGCCGGCGATAATAACAATAATGGCGTAAACGAATGAAAGAGCAAATTTAAGGGGGACAATCTTCGAAAAGAAATCCGAAAGGATACCCGGATTCCGGGATATGCTTCGATTATTAAAGTTTGTAATACCAATATCGAGTAGAATATTGATTAGTAAGGAAAAACTGAAGAGGGAAAAATATAAACCATATTCTTCGGTTCCAACTATATTCTGAACACTACGGTCGATTCCAAAAATCCAGAATGGTTTTACCATCAGGTTCAGGATGATAAGAAGCGCCAGATTTGTAAGAAATTTTCTTTTCAAGGTTCAGCTTACCTAATATTTTTACAAATGTAATATTCTTTCCTACTTATTCCTTTAACTTTACCGCTCTAAGATATTTTTTCAGTTTAGAAATGAGAATAGCTGTAAATACAAGGCTTTTATTGAAAGACAGGCTGGATGGCATAGGCTGGTTCAGCTATGAAACTCTGCGAAGGATTTGCCACCTTCATCCTGAGCATGAGTTTATATTCCTGTTCGACAGACCCTGGCATCCGGATTTCATTTTCGGGAAAAATGTTGTGCCGGTTGTAATAGGGCCTCCATCACGCCATCCTTTTTTATGGATAATTTGGTTTGAGTTCTCTGTATTAAAGGCCTTAAAGAAGTACAGAGCAGATCTTTTTTTATCTCCGGACGGATATTTATCGCTTCGTACCAGGTGTCCATCCATTTGTGTAATCCATGATATCAATTTCTTTCACAGACCATACGACTTGCCCTTGCTTTCAAGATGGTATTATAATTTTTTTTTCCCCCGGTTTGCACGAAAAGCTTTAAGGATAGGCACTGTTTCGGAGTTTTCAAAACGGGATATAGTTGCATCATATAACATCTCCCCCGAAAAAATCGATGTGATGTATAACGGGGCTAATGAATTGTACAAACCTGATAACATCGCTGTCCAAAAACGCAGTAGGGAGATGATTTCAGGGGGGAAACCTTATTTTATATTTATTGGGACACTGCATCCCCGTAAAAATCTGGCAAACCTGTTACGGGCTTTTGATTTGTTCAGTAAAAGTTCCGTCAGGGAATTCAAGTTGGTTATTGTCGGGGCCAGATTTTTTCTGACTACAGAACTTGATAAGGTTTACAAATCGATGAAATTCAGGAATGACGTGATTTTTAGCGGACGACTTACTCCCCTGGAACTTGCCGGCGCACTCGCTGCTGCCGAAGCCCTCGTATTCGTTCCATACTTCGAGGGATTTGGTATACCCTTAATTGAAGCCATGAATTGCGATGTTCCGGTAATTGCTTCGAATGTTACATCTCTTCCTGAGGTGGCGGGAGATGCAGCGCTTTATGCGGATCCTGCGAGCATTGAGGATATTGCAACGGCTATGAAAAGAATTATTTTTGAGCCGGGTTTACGGGAAGATTTAATTGCAAAGGGCAGGTTGAGAAGAATGATATATAGCTGGGATAAAACAGCGGCAGAATTATGGGAGATGATTGAATCCGCCTGGATTAAAGCTAAGGCGGACGAAGAAAGGATCAAGGGAAAAAATCCGTAATTCCTCAGGATCGTCACGACATCACGACATCACGACATCACGACGTCACGCCGTCATAACGACCTTCATAACTCATTTATGCTAAAATCGTGTTTAAACGGGAAAATCATTGAAGCAGGCTGCGATGAAGCAGGAAGAGGCTGCCTGGCCGGTCCGGTGTTTGCTGCGGCAGTTATTCTTCCTCCAGGGTATAAACATCCGGTTTTAACCGATTCCAAGCAACTTACCCACAAACAGAGGGAAAAGCTCAGGGTGGAGATTGAAAAAGAAGCCGTTGCATGGGCAGTGGGAGTAAGTTCTCCCGGAGAAATCGATGATATTAATATACTTAACGCCTCCTTTCTCGCAATGCACCGGGCTGTAGAAAAACTAACTGCAAAACCTGAACACCTTCTGATAGACGGGAACCGGTTCAGACCTTTTCCGGGAATCATGCATACATGCATTGTCAAGGGCGACAGTAAATATTATTCCATTGCAGCTGCATCTGTCATAGCGAAAACCTGCCGCGATGAGTTTATGGAAAAGCTGCACAAGGAATTTCCTCAATATCACTGGGATTCAAATAAAGGTTATCCTACCCGGGCACATCGGGCTGCCATTGCAGAATATGGAACTACAAAACATCACAGGATGACTTTCCGTTTACTCGATGGGCAGTTGCAGCTTGATTTTGTTGAGGAAAACCATGGAGACACTAATTATGGAGAAAAACAGAGTTAATTCTGTATAAAATTTCGCCATTTTTGTCTTAACAGATACAATTTATTTTTTAACGATTTTCAACTGCAATTCATCCAGTTGTTCCTGTGCTAAAGGACCGGGAGTATCGATCATTACATCTTTTCCGGAGTTATTTTTAGGAAAAGCAATTACATCGCGGATGGAATCGAGTCCTGCGAACATCGCTACCAAACGGTCGAATCCGAAGGCAATACCTCCATGGGGTGGCGCACCATATTTGAAAGCATCCATGATAAAGCTGAATTTTCGTTTGACTTCTTCTTCACCCATTCCCAGATTTTTAAACATCAGTTTCTGGATTTCGGAATCGTGAATACGAATTGAACCGCCGCCAACCTCAACTCCATTAATTACCATATCGTAGGCCTTAGCCCGGACCTTGCCCGGATCACTTGTAAATAATCCGATATCCTCATCCATAGGAGACGTAAACGGGTGATGCATTGCATAGAATCGCTTTGTATCCTCATCCCATTCCAGTAGAGGGAAATCTATTACCCAAAGTGGTTTGAAAATATTCTTATCTCTCAATCCCAGGCGGGTTCCCATTTCCAGACGTAGTTCACTGAGGGCATTCAGGGTTTGTTTTTTATTTCCGGCCATAACAAAGATCATGTCACCGGCTTTAGCTCCTAATGTTGTTGCCCAGGTTTTAAGATCATCCGGACCATAAAATTTATCCACTGATGATTTAACTGTACCGTCTGTGTTTACTTTTAGGTAAATGAGTCCCTTTGCCCCAATCTGTGGTTTTTGAACAAAAAGTGTAAGCTCGTCTATTTGTTTCCGGGTGTATTCGGCGCATCCTGCGGCACAAATTCCACCAACATATTCTGCCGTATCAAAAACTTTAAAATCTTTTCCTTTTACGAGGGAAGTTAATTCTGATATTTCCATTCCAAGGCGAATATCGGGCTTATCGCATCCGTAGCGTTCCATTGCGTCTTTAAATGACATCCGGGGAATATT
This sequence comes from uncultured Chitinophaga sp., assembly GCA_964349045.1. Lineage (GTDB taxonomy): Bacteria > Bacteroidota > Bacteroidia > Bacteroidales > JACJXF01. The sequence goes on along the minus strand of CAYGFI010000018.1, from coordinate 21,318 downwards.
CTCTTCAAAATCCACCCCCTTTACTTCACGGAAAAGATGGCGAATTAGTCCGGCAAATGTTTCGAGGATATCTTCTCGTTCAACAAAGGCCATTTCACAGTCGATCTGGGTAAACTCCGGCTGCCGGTCGGCCCTGAGATCCTCATCTCTGAAGCATTTTACAATCTGGAAATAACGGTCCATACCTGCCACCATAAGCAATTGTTTGAGAGTCTGGGGCGACTGGGGCAGAGCATAGAATTCTCCGGGATTCATCCGTGAAGGGACTACGAAATCCCGGGCGCCTTCAGGGGTTGAATTTACCAGGATAGGTGTTTCAATTTCAAGAAAATTGAGTGAGCTCAGGTATTTGCGGGTTTCCTGTGCCATGTGGTGTCTGAGTTCCAGATTCCTCCGTACCACTTCGCGTCTTAAGTCGAGATACCGGAATTTCATTCTCAGGTCGTCTCCACCATCGGATTTTTCTTCGAGGGTGAACGGGGGAGTGATGGATTTACTGAGTACCCGGAACTCTTCCACTGTTATTTCAACCTCGCCTGTAGGAATCTTAAGGTTTTTATTACTTCGTTCCGTAACCACTCCTTTTACCTGGATAACGAACTCACGACCCAGCGCTCTGGCTTGTTTGCACAAAGGGGCATCGGTATCCATATTAAAAACCAGTTGAGTTATTCCATAGCGATCACGGAGATCTAAAAAAGTCATTCCACCCAGATCGCGCGAGCGATGCACCCATCCACTGAGGGTGACACTTGTTCCGGTTTGTGATATATTTAGTTCTCCGCAGGTGTGTGTTCTATACATGGATGGTTCTTTATAAAAATTATGTCCACCTTTATCTGTTTGTTTCAGGTGGACTTGTCGCAATACCCCTCTCCACAGGGAAGGTAGGGCAGGCTTAGGTGAAAAATGAAAGCTTACTTTGTCTTTCAGCTTCAAAGTACGTAAAAAATCCTAATTTTGATCTGCGAAATTAGCAAGAAATTTTTGAATAGCGAATTACAACCATTTATACAATAAAAATTT
>CAYGFI010000018.1:0-20282 GCA_964349045.1 uncultured Chitinophaga sp. | reverse complement strand
AAGTCTGATTTTATTTTCAAATTGTCGAATTGTTGAATTTGTAAATTATGAACTATCCATTATACTCCGACGAATTTTTCATGAATGAGGCGCTTCGCGAAGCACAGAAGGCTTTTGATGAAGACGAGGTTCCTGTCGGAGTGGTTATTGTATCTCAAAACACTATCATTGCACGCAGTCACAATCTTACAGAAACCCTCTGCGACGTAACTGCCCATGCGGAAATTCTGGCTATCACATCTGCTGAAAACTACCTGGGAAGCAAATATCTGAATGAATGTACAATGTTCGTAACTCTCGAACCCTGTCTGATGTGTGCTTCCGCCACCAAATGGGCCCAACTGGGAAGACTTGTAATGGGTGCATCGGATCCAAAGGGCGGATTTAGTCTGATCAGGGGAGAGATTTTGCATCCTGCCACCGTGGTTTCGATGGGGGTATTGGAAGGGAAGTCATCAGAACTGATGAGGGCTTTTTTTAAGGGGAAAAGAGATGCGTAATGATATTGTTCATAAAATCTGCTTAGCCCGGGTATTGTATATTTTCTTCAACCTCAAATCCTGTATTCTTAAGATCCACCCAATATCCCGGATAGGATTTAGTTACAACCATTGGATCGTTTATCATGATATCTCCGGTTCTCATGCATATCGGAGCAAAACCCATGGCCATTCTATGATCATCGTATGTATTAATCAGAACCGACTTTTTTGAAATAAATAGCGATTTTCCATCCCATTCAATCCATTCACCGCTTTCGCCATAATTGATATGTACTCCGAATTTTTTCATTTCATTATGGAGGGCCAATATCCGGTCAGTCTCCTTTATCCGGAGCGTCTGGGTTCCGGAAAACCGGAATGGAATATTCTGAAGAACACAGACAGGGACCAGTGTCTGAACCAGGTCGGGATTAAGGGTAAAATCATATTCAAGGAAATCTGAAACCGTTTTTGTTTTTATCAGGTTTACCCCGTTTTCTTCAAAAACAGTTCTGACTCCAAGAGTTTCGAAGATAGTTGCGAGGGCAGAATCTCCCTGGAGGCTATCAGATTTTAATCCTTTTATAAAAATATCAGCTTTTTTAGCCAGAGCAGCCATTTCATACCAATAAGAGGCAGCGCTCCAGTCGGGTTCTACATGGAAGACTCCCGCCTGATAACTTCCCTCTTCAATCTTTATGTGGTTTTTATTCCAGGTATACCGAATCCCGGCTCTTTTCATCAACTGGAGGGTAAGATTAATGTAACTGGCTGAGACCATATTTCCTTTGAGTGTCAGTTCCAATCCCCCTTGTAAATATGGCCCGATAAGTAACAGCGCACTGATAAACTGACTGCTGACTTCACTGTTTATAGTTCGTTTACCTCCTTTTAATTTACCTCCTGATATTTTCAGGGGAGGAAATCCCTCTTTACCTTTGTATTCAATTTTAGCGCCAATCTCACTTAATAAATCGACCAGAACACCGATTGGACGGTTTTTCATTCTTTCTGAACCTGTAAGGATTACTTCGCCCGGCTTACAGGCAAAATAGGCAGTAAGAAAACGCATGGCTGTACCTGCATGTTGTACGTTGTGTTCTGATGAAGTTGAATGAAGAATATCCAGCATAACAGTTGTATCATCGCTCTCCGATAAACCTCTGGGGACAAGCCTGAAATAGGTAAGAGCGGACATGATCAACAGCCGGTTTGAGATACTTTTTGACGTTGGAAGATTCACAACTCCTTTTACAGTTGAATTCTTATTTTTTATGAGGAATATCATTAAAAGAAGTTTTGCCTAAATTTAACCAAATTTGTTTTAATTCTGTTTTTTTGTCTTTTAAATGAAGATTTAAAAGAAATAGCTTTTTAAGTGTAACTTTGCGCAGAGTAAAATTATATTGGCTTCATTCCAAACCTCCCTATTTAGCGGGAGGTTTGGCGTGAGGCCTAAGCCTGCAGGACATGAACATATTCCAGAATACTGAAGTTGCTTTCAAAATTAAATCGAATTCTGACCTGAAAAGGGCCTTATGGCTTTTCAGGCTGATTTCATATAGTCTGGTAGTAAAAACCGGAAATAAAATTATTCCGGCAGCCATTAAAATTGGATTTCCAATGGCGTGGATTGTTAAACCTACTGTTTTCAAGCATTTCTGCGGTGGTGAGAACCTGGATGAATGTAAACCGGTTGTTGAAAAACTGGGCGGGGTAAATGTCAGGTCTATTCTCGATTATTCTGTTGAAGGCGGCGAGGATGATAAACAAATTGAAATTGCTTTCCAGGAAACGCTTAAATCGATTGAATTTGCTGGCAAAAACCCAAATATACCATTTGCTGTATTTAAACCGACAGCATTTATCAGATCGGAAGCCCTGGAATTATTAAGTCTCGGGGGAAAAAAAGATAAGAGTACGTTAAATGAAGGAAATAAATTCAGAAACAGGGTCGAGGCTCTCTGCAATGCTGCTTCCGAATGTGATCTTCCCATTCTGGTTGATGCGGAAGATAGTTTTTACCAACCCTTCATAGACAAGGTTGTTTTGGAGATGATGTCAAAATTTAACCATCAGAAAGCCATTGTCTTTAACACGTATCAGATGTACCGATGGGACAGGCTTGGAATCCTGTCGGAAGACTATCAACAGGCTAAGAAAGGAAATTTTTTCCTGGGGGCTAAGTTTGTCAGAGGAGCATATATGGAAAGGGAAAGGGAAAGGGCAAAAAGAAAGGGATATCCTGATCCGATCCATCCGGACAAAGACAGCACAGATCGGGATTATAATGAGGCTCTGAAATTTTCAGTTGAAAATATAGACCGGATCGCAGTTATTAATGGCACGCACAATGAATCAAGTAACATGTACCTTACAGCACTGATGGAAAAACATGGATTACAACGGAATGATAAGAGAATCTGGTTTTCGCAGCTTTACGGGATGAGTGATCATATTAGTTTTAATTTAGCGCTCGAAGGATTCAATGTAGCTAAATATGTCCCCTATGGTCCGGTAAAACACGTTTTGCCATATCTCCTGCGGAGAGTTGAAGAAAACAGCTCCGTATCAGGCCAGACAAGCCGGGAACTGGATCTTATTAATAAAGAACTAAAACGAAGAAAACAAAAAAAATCTGCGAAATGAAGCTGGATAACAGGAAAAAGATTTATCAGATATGGTTTAAAAAACTTATCAGCACTATAATATTAATTGTACTGATAATTACTTTCGGATATTCCGATGATTTTAAAAGCCCCGTTTTTGGTATTGATAAAACCTGGTACCTGTTGGGATTAACAATATTATACATTGTTTTAATTTCATATAATTTTCTTCTGAAGCCAAATTTCGTGTTCTTTAGTGACAACGGTGATAAGATAATCCTCAGGTATTATGCTACCCGCATTTTTAATAACAAAAAGAATTCCATTGAGATTTCTAAACAGAATTTCATTTCGTGGGAGATAGAAAAGTTTTTCTTTGGAACCTGTGAAATGCTCTATCTGCATGCAAAGTTTAAATCGGGAGTTGCCAAATACCCCGGTGTAAGCTTATCGGCGGTAAACCGCAGGGACCGGGATAAAATTAAAGCGATCCTCGATAGATATGCAAAAAAGAAATATGCTGGAAATCCTGGGAATCCAGTTAAAAATAGATTATCAGGTAAATAGGTATTCAGGCTATAAGTCTGTCCCGATCCTAAATTAACTCCCTAAACGGCTAAACAGCTAATCGGCTAAACTCCTAAACTCTTAAAACCTTCACAAAATTATTCCTGATCTTCATTTTTCTCACAGACAAAGAATGAGTTTTTCTTTTTTTTACCATTAAGGTGAAAGAATCAATCCATGGATAAAGAAGATCTGCGGTATTTAATTGCGCTTACTCTGGTTCCGGCAATTGGGAGTATAACAGCACGAAAATTAATAGCATATACGGGTTCTGCAAAAGCTGTATTCAGGGAAAAAAAATCAAATCTTCAAAAGATACCCGGTATAGGAAGTTTCCTTGCAAACTCTGTAAAACCCGATCAGGTTCTGATTCAGGCAGATAAGGAGTTAATGTTTATTGAGCGAAACCATGTCTGCTTACTTACAATTTTTGAAAAAGACTATCCGGAAAGGTTGAAGCAATGTACGGATGCTCCTTTATTGATTTATTACAAGGGCAGAAATGTTTTTAATGCACCAAAAGTGCTCAGCATTGTCGGAACCCGAAGTGCAACCGACTATGGAGTAGAGCAATGCCGGAAAATCATCCGTGATCTGACAGAGAACAACCATCATATTCTGATTGTAAGCGGACTTGCCTATGGTGTTGATGTTCAGGCGCATATGGCAGCTCTTCAGAATGGTCAGGAAACCGTGGCCGTTCTGGCTCACGGGTTACACACTTTGTATCCGTATTCACATAAAAACCTTGCTGGCCGGATAACGGAGAATGGCGCTCTTCTTACCGATTTTTGTACCGGAGATAATCCGGAAAGGAATAATTTCCTGAAAAGAAACCGCATTATTGCCGGACTTTCGGATGCCACACTGGTTGTTGAATCGGGAAGGAAAGGTGGGGCGCTTATTACAGCCGATCTGGCTGTATCGTATAACCGTGATGTTTTTGCCATTCCGGGGAGGGTAAACGATACCATGTCAGAAGGATGTAATATGCTGATAAGGGAAAACAAAGCCGCACTGGTAGAAAGCTTCGCGGATATCGGGTATTTTATGGGTTGGGATGCTAAGGATAAAAAAAACCTGCCTCGTCAGGCCCGGCTTTTTACTGAATTGAGCGAAGACGAGCAAAAGATTGCTGAAGAATTGAAAAAAGAAGAAAGCCTGAGTCCCGATATTCTAAGTCTCCGAACGGGGATGCCGGTTAGCAAAATTTCCGCTACACTTCTGAATATGGAATTTAAAGCTTTGGTGAGTGTTCTTCCGGGGAACTACTACCGGTTGGTTTAATATTAAAGACGGGTAAGTTTTTTATCAAATTGGTATAAAAAAGCATGTTTTTTTAACAATTTATTTAAAATAACGCGTTAAACCGGTAAAATTCATTGAATAAATCTATAAATTTGGCCTGCCTGAAAAAAAACTGTACCCATTTTAAAATAACCTAAACTAAATTTTATGGATCCCAGAGTTGAACAATTTATGGCAAAGATTAAAGCAAAGAATCCAGCCGAATCTGAATTTCATCAGGCTGTCATGGAAGTATCCGAATCACTGATCCCTTTTATTGAAGAAAACCCGAGATATAAATACGGGAAGATTCTCGAAAGAATAGCGGAGCCGGAAAGAACAATAATTTTCCGTGTACCATGGATGAATGATAAAGGTGAAGTTGAGGTAAACAGGGGATTCCGGATTGAAATGAATAGCGCAATTGGGCCCTATAAGGGTGGTTTGAGATTCCACCCTACGGTAAACCTGGGTATCCTTAAGTTCCTGGCCTTTGAGCAGGTCTTTAAAAACAGTCTTACAACACTTCCTATGGGAGGTGGAAAAGGGGGTTCCGATTTCGATCCTAAAGGGAAATCCGATAATGAAGTCATGCGCTTCTGTCAGAGTTTTATGACCGAGTTATGTAAACATATTGGACCCAATACCGATGTTCCCGCGGGCGATATTGGGGTTGGCGGAAGAGAGATCGGCTACATGTTTGGACAATATAAGAGAATCAGAAACGAGTTTACAGGAGTGCTTACCGGTAAAGGATTAGAGTGGGGGGGAAGTCTGATCCGCCCTGAAGCTACCGGTTATGGAAATGTATACTTTGCGGAAGAAATGCTGAAAACAAGGGGTGAAAGTTTGAAAGGTAAGACTGTAGTTGTTTCCGGATCGGGCAATGTAGCACAGTATACCGTTCAGAAACTTAATCAGCTTGGGGCCAAAGTAGTGACAATGAGCGATTCGGCTGGTTTTATATATGATCCCGCTGGTATTAATGAGGAGAAACTGGCTTATGTTATGGAGCTTAAGAATATCCGTCGTGGAAGAATTATTGAATATGCTGAGAATTACAGTGTCGAATATTTTGAAGGTAAACGCCCCTGGAACGTGAGTTGCGATGCTGCTTTTCCTTCGGCTACTGAAAACGAAATTCAGGAAGCAGATGCCGTTACCCTTATTAAAAACGGCTGTAAGCTGGTTTCTGAAGGCGCTAATATGCCTTCTTCTTCCGGAGCGATTGAAGTCTACCTCAGGGAAAAAATTCTTTATGGTCCGGGTAAAGCTGCTAATGCGGGCGGAGTTGCTGTTTCAGGCCTGGAGATGACCCAGAACTCCATGAGACTGCCCTGGTCAGCGGAAGAAGTCGATACCCGTCTGCATACCATCATGCAGAATATTCATAAAACCTGTGTTAAATATGGATCTGAAAATGGTGGTTATGTAAATTATTTAAAAGGAGCCAACATTGGAGGATTCGTTAAGGTAGCAGATGCTATGATGGCTCAGGGTGTTGTGTAAAACCATATGTTCAAAAGTATGAATGAAAGGGGCTTAATTGCCCCTTTTTTTAATACATTTGCATCACATTTTACGAATCTGCTGAGGAATTACCCCGTGCGACTTATCGATACACATACTCACCTTTACCTGCCTGAATTCGATTATGACAGGGATTTAGTTGTGCAAAAGGCCCTCGATTCAGGCATTGAAAGAATGTTGCTGCCCAATATTGATTCCGGCACTATTGAGAATATGCTGAAAATGTGCCGGGAATATCCGGGAGTTATCTTTCCCATGATCGGATTACATCCCGGGTCAGTAAAAGATAACTATTTCGAAGAACTGAAGGTTATTAAGGAGCAGGCGTCCGACGGAAAATATATTGCAGTTGGAGAAATCGGTATAGATCTCTATTGGGACAAATCCCACATAACTCAGCAACTGTACGCTTTTGAAAAGCAGGTAATACTTTCAAAAGAATTGAATCTTCCCGTAGTAATTCATGCACGCGACTCGTTCTCTGAAATATTCAGCATTCTCGACAAACATGCAGGTCACGGGTTAAATGGAGTATTTCATAGTTTTACCGGGGGATTGGCTGATGTGGAAAAAATATTAAGTTATGATTTTTACCTGGGGATAAATGGCATTGTTACATTTAAAAATTCAGGATTGGGAAAGGTTGTAACGCAAATCCCCCAAAACCGCATACTGCTCGAAACCGATTCACCCTATTTGTCTCCGGCACCTAAAAGAGGAATCAGAAATGAAAGTTCACATCTTATCTATATCAATGAATTTCTCGCTAAATTGCTTAAGATATCATCTGATCAGTTAGCGGAAATAACATATGCCAATGCCATGAAACTTTTTACTTTGAAGTAATATGCCCGACCAACAGATTGCAATATTGATTATTTATACAGGAGGCACAATCGGGATGGTTCTGAATCCTTCCACAAGCTCGCTTCAACCTTTAAATTTCGAGCTTATTTCCGAACAGGTTCCTGAAATTAAAAAGTTTGGTTACCGCTTACAGACCATATCATTCGATCCACCTATGGATTCTTCAGATATCGGTCCGGAGATATGGATTAAGATTGCTGAAATCATAGCCTCTAACTATGATGATTTTGATGGATTTGTTGTACTCCACGGTACCGATACCATGGCTTATTCCGCCTCTGCCATGAGTTTCATGCTCGAGAATCTGGCCAAACCCGTTATTTTTACCGGATCACAGTTACCCATTGGAGTATTGCGTACTGATGGCAAGGAGAATATTATCACATCCCTCGAGATTGCGGCAGCAAAGACAAATGGTAAGCCTATTGTTCCGGAAGTCTGTATTTATTTTGAAAACCGGTTATACCGGGGGAACCGGACAACAAAGATCAACGCTGATAATTTCAATGCATTTCAATCGGCCAATTACCCGACATTGGCAAAAGTTGGAGTTCACATCAGGTATAATCTTGAGTCAATACTTTATCCCAAAGTAGAAAAAGCTCTTACCCTTAAAACGAAATTTGACAATCATATTGCCATTCTTAAATTATTTCCCGGAATGAACAGGGCATTCATAGACTCTATTCTCGGGATCACAGGTTTGAGAGCGGTTATACTTGAAACTTTTGGTTCGGGCAATGCACCGGCTGAAGAGTGGTTTGTAAAAAGAATCAGAAAAGCCGTTGAAAATGGGATTATAGTTCTGGATGTAACCCAATGCAGCAGTGGTAGTGTAGAATTGGGCAGGTATGAAGCCAGCCGCAAATTATCTGAGGCCGGTGTAATCAGTGGATATGACATAACTACCGAAGCTGCCACTACAAAAATGATGCTTCTTCTGGGCCAGGGCTTATCTCATGATCAAATTATATTGCTTTTAAATAGTTCAATAAGAGGTGAAATTACTTTACCATAGTAGCTATTGTTTTATTTTTTTTACTAATTTGCGGCCCGAAATTTTCCGGCGTAAGGCATTCAGATTCAGGAAAATTTATTAGAAAATGTATTCCGGAACAGTGCATAACCTGAAGAAACTTTGAAAGATTGGATTTTTGCCTGTTAAGTCTGAATTCAGGAAAAGGAGAGATGCAGGAGTGGTTTAACTGGCACGCCTGGAAAGCGTGTGTACCTCAAAAGGGTACCGGGGGTTCGAATCCCCCTCTCTCCGCCATCGGTCTCCATAGAATTTATTCGAAGGGGACCATCTCGCTGGTGCGACTTTCGGCGGACGCAGTCCGCTGAGGTACACAGTTCTTTGATAAAAAAGGATACCGGGGGTTTGAACCGACGACCGAATGAGACAAATATAGATCCAAAGCATTTTTGTGAGGATGCTGGTAAAGATCCCAGGTATTTTTGCAATGTAGTCAGGTCAGATCCCGGGCGATTTTTCATTTCCGGCTTATTTTTTAACAAAAAATGCAGAGTTTTTTTAATTTCATTAAAATTAGTTGGTTATAAGTCTGAAAATAAAAAAGAATAAATTGTATCTTGCGGAAGTTTTTATTAAAAAGCAGGAAGGTTTCAAACTGATTAATTTGAGAAAATTATAAAACATAATAATTTTAAAATCTAAAATTCGTTAATTAACACTAAAAATTAAACAAACATCAAACCATGAAAAAGTTATTTGCACTTATAGCAGTTTTCGGGATGCTAATAATGGGAACGTCTTTTGTGGCAATTGCCCAGGATAATACCAATAGTTCAACAGCCGCTGAAACTCAGGTAACAGAAGCTCCTGCTGCAGTTGCAGCTCCTGTTGTTGCTGAAAAAGAAAGTGAAGGCGGATTAGGCGTTTTACATTACCAGGTTAAAACGAAATTCATTGAAGGTGGCGCGGGATTTATGAGTGTCATTCTTCTCTGTCTTATTTTTGGTCTGGCGATCTCACTCGAAAGAGTTATTTACCTGAACCTTGCAACTACAAACACTGCAAAGCTTCTGAAAGGTGTTGAAGACGCCTTTGATGCAGGCGGAGTGGAGGCTGCTAAAGTATTATGCCGCAGCACCCGCGGACCCGTTGCAAGTATTTTTTACCAGGGACTCGACAGGGAAGCCCAGGGCCTGGATATAGTTGAAAAATCTATTATTTCCTACGGAAGTGTTCAAATGGGTCTTCTGGAGAGAGGATTAAGCTGGATTTCACTTTTTATTGCTCTTGCTCCTATGCTTGGATTCCTTGGTACAGTTATTGGTATGATTGATGCATTCGACAAAATCCAGATTGCCGGTGACGTTTCCCCAACCGTTGTTGCCGGTGGTATCAAAATCGCTCTTATTACCACAGTATTTGGACTAATCGTTGCCATTATCCTGCAACTTTTCTATAATACAGTTGTTGCAAAGATTGATTCTATTACTAATAAGATGGAGGATGCTTCTATTTCCTTCATGGATCTGCTTGTAAAACACAATCTTAAAAAATAAGTAATTATGTCATTCTCAAAATTACCGTCCTTCGTTTTGTACGTTATAGTGGGAATCACTTTACCCATTATGATATTGTTCTACTTTGGTGAAAACCTTGTAAATAAAGAACAATATCAGGCAAAAATACAGAAGATCGAAAATCCCGTTGAAAAATCATCCGGTTCAGGTTTTGAAACGGATCTGCAAAGTGCAGACTCCTTAGCTAATCAGGGTGACTCTGCCACAGTTGCAGCAGAACAGGATGTTCCTGCACCGGTAGTGGCTCAGGCTGCAGAAACGGTTAGTTTCACGTTCATGGAAAAATTAGTTTATAATAATACCAGTATCGCCATAGTATGGGGATATATTCTGCTTCTGATTGCTGCCATAACTACTGTGATATTTCCCATTCTTTATACCATTGCCAATCCTGCCAACATGCTCAGAAGTTTATTGGTACTGGTGGGTGTTGCTGTATTGGTGGGGATATCCTATTTTCTGTCTTCAGGTGAAACGATTCAAATCATCGGCTACACCGGAACAGATAACTCAAACCCATCGGCATTGAAATTAATTGACACAGGACTGATTTTTATGTACTTTGTTCTGGGTCTTGCATTATTTTCAATTCTTTACTCTGAAATTGCAAAATACTTCAAATAATAATTAATACCGGCCTTAACCTAATTTTATGGTCAGTTAACTATTTATACAATGGCAAAAAGAGATATACCACAAATAAATGCGGGATCGATGGCCGATATTGCTTTCCTCCTGCTTATTTTCTTTCTCGTGGCCACAACAATGGATATTGATACGGGGATTACCCGTTTACTTCCACCAATACCTGAAAAAGATGTAATACAAGATGAAATTAAGGTAAAGGAGAGAAACGTTCTGGTTGTGCTTATAAATAAGGATGACCAGCTTATGGTCGAAGGACAGGTAATGGACATCCGCGAACTGAGAGAAAAGACAATTGAGTTTTTCAGCAACCCACAGGATGACCTGGATCTTCCCGAAAAAGAACCAGTAACCATTGATTTTCCTGCAGGTCAGTCTTCAAGATATCCTAACGGAACCACAGAGATTATGGTTTCAAAAGGCGTAGTGTCATTGCAAAATGACCGCTCAACCACGTATGGTAAATACCTGGTGGTTCAGAATGAGCTGGTGGCCGCCGTAACGGAACTCAGGAATCGCTTTGCAACGGAAAATTTTGGCCGGAGTTATGAAGACCTTGATCCTAAAAAAGGCATCGATGAAGCAATTATTGATGGAATTAATAAGGTCTATAAAATGAACATTTCGGAAGCTGAACCAAAAAATATTGGAGGGATCAAGTAATGTCAAGATTTAGAAGCAAAGTAAAAAAAGGACAGCCTGCAGTAAGTACAGCATCTCTTCCTGATATTGTATTCATGCTATTGTTCTTTTTCATGGTTACAACGGTTATGAGGGAAACTGAAGTGAAAGTTTCAGTTGCCGTTCCAAAGGCAAGTATGGTTAAAAAACTGGAAAAAAAATCCATTGTGAGTTATATTTATATTGGACGCCCTCTTGGTGTATTGCAGACCCTGTATGGATCCGAACCAATGATACAGATGAACGATAAACTCATAAATGAGGAGGGAGTTCCTTCGGAATCAGTTAAAGACTTTGTTCTCGCAGAAAGGGAAAAACTGGATGAGCAAGATAAAAATAAGATGACAGTCTCCCTCAGGGTCGATCAGAATATCCCCATGGGTAAGGTTACTGATGTTAAACAGGCACTTCGTTATGCAAATGCACTTAAAATAAACTACTCTGCCAAGAAAGATTATACCCGTCTGGCTTACAGGTAATCATACACACCATTCTAATAAAAAAACCGCCTTTTTACAGGCGGTTTTTTTACTGAATACTATCCATTACCTCATCGGTAACTTCCAGAGTATGAAAAACATTCTGCACATCTTCATCCTCTTCAAATTCTTCAATAATCTTCAGAATTTTTAAGGATTCACCTACTGTAAGAGTCTTGGTTTCTTTTGGAATTCTTTGCAATTCAGCATTCTCAGCTACAATACCTAACTCATCCAATTGTTTCTGAACAGCGGTAAAATCTTCCAGCGCTGTTGTAATTACAAATATTTCTTCTTCTACCTGAAAATCCTCCACTCCTGCATCAATAATCTCAAGCTGGAATTCGTCCGGATCCAGTGTACCTTTTGGAACCTGAATCACACCTTTACGGTCGAAAATGAAACTTAATGAGCCATTGGTTCCCAGGTTTCCTCCCCTTTTATTGAAAATAGAACGGATATTGCTCACGGTACGGTTATTATTGTCTGACAAACATTCAATAAACACAGCAATTCCATTGGGAAGATAGCCTTCAAAGGTAGATTCCTGCAACACTGAATCATCTTTTTCAGCTTTGCTGATGGCCCTGATAATATTTTCCTTGGGCATATTGATCCCTTTACCATTGTTTATGGCAACCCGTAAACGGGGATTCATTTCGGGATCATTACCCCCTTCCCTTACAGCTATTGTGATCTCTTTCGCTATTCTCGAAAACATTTTGGAGCGTTTGGAGTCTGCTGCTCCCTTTTTCCGCTTAATGGTCGACCATTTACTGTGTCCTGACATATTCCTGGTTTAATGAAAACGTTTACAAAAATATAAAAAGATGGGGTAAATTAAAATGTCTTTGATAAAAGAATTGGTTTGGCTAATGAAAAGGATTTTGCTCATCTGAATTATTGTGCCCTTTCAGTTCTGACTCCCGGATTTTTTTAGTCACCCTGAAATACCACTCTGCGCTCAAAACCTCTATAACTAAAGGCGCACCATAATATATGTACTTCAGTCAATTCAATCTCTGATTACTTTAATAACTTTATGAACTTTACAAACTTTAATAAATATAGTCAAATGAGCAAAAAAGTACAGGAATTCCGCCAATATCGCGAAAAGATGAATAAACATCTTCTTGCTGCCGATAACAAAATCATCAAACGAATCTTTAATCTCGATACCAACACCTATGTAGATGGCGCTCTCAGCGCGCGGGAAAAGGAAATGCTCGGGCTCGTGGCTTCCATGGTTCTCAGATGCGACGACTGCATTAAGTACCATCTGGAAACATGCTATAAACTTAGGCTTACCAGGGATCAGATAATGGAAGTATTTGCAGTGGCCAATCTTGTCGGGGGTACCATCGTAATACCTCATACCCGTCGTGCTTTGGAGTTCTGGGAAGAGCTTGAAATTATGGAATAATATTTGTACCTTTTTGCGAAGGTTACCAAATTCTCATCCCATGAAAAAACCAAGGATATTGATCTGGTTTGGTTTGCTGATTCCCTTTATCGCTGTCTTCTGGTCATTTGCACCTTTGCAGGAATCAAGTCATCCTATACTTCAAAGTATTATTCAGAAATTTGAAGCCTTTTTTAACAGGCTTCCACAACAAAAAGTTTATCTGGACTTCGATAAATCCGGTTACAATGCTGATGAAACTGTATGGTTCAAAGCATACCTTGTTAATGCCGCAAATCATATTCCCGATAGCAGTACAACTAATTTGTATATTGAACTGATTAATCCCTCCGGCTATATCGTTCAAAATAAACTGATCAGAATGACAAACGGTTTTGGAAACGGGGATTTCTCTTTCCAGGATACAATCCCCGAGGGATTTTATAAAATCAGGGCATTTACCAACTGGATGAGAAACATGAATGAAGATTTCTATTTCGAGAAAGAAATTTACGTTGCAAACCCCGATTTCAGCACGTATGTTACCCGCGAAGAACTTCATAAGATTAAAAGAGAAAAGAGAAAAAATCAAAGAAGCGAAAGGAAATTCGATATTCAGTTTCTCCCCGAAGGTGGACATCTGCTTACCGGTGTTGAGAACCGTCTTGGAATTAAAGCCCTGAATGAGCTTGGACACGGTATTCCCGTAACCGGAGAAATAATCGATTCGAAAGGAAACAGGGCGGCTGAATTTCAGAGTTCTGACCTCGGAATGGGATCTGTAAGATTTACTCCTGAATTACAGGAAATGTATACCGCACTGGTTAATACCGGGGAAGAAAAACTACTTAAAGTTAAACTTCCCGAGGCGATTGGTCAGGGAGTAAATATCTCAACATTAAAAATAAATGATAGAATGCTTAATGTCAGGCTGATAAATAATTTTCCGGCCGGTAAGTTTCCCCCGAATACTTCATACTTCCTTGTGGCGCACACCCGTGGGAAGATACTATATAAACATGAATTTGACCTGAAAAAGCCGGAAATATCAGTGGATATCAGAACAGATGAGTTTCCCACAGGGATTATTCATCTCAGTCTTTTTAATATGTTTTCAAAGCCGGTTAGTGAGAGACTTGTGTTTGTCAACAATCACGATGAATTGAAAATCAATATCGAACCAGCTAAGGTAGTTACATCTGCGCGGGAGAAGATGTCTTTCAGGATGAAGGTCATGGATAAATCCAATAAACCCGTAAAAGGTAATTTCTCTGTTTCTATTGCAAATACTGAAAATTTAGAGACAGACGATAATATTGTTTCAAATCTCCTTTTAAGTTCCGATCTGCAAGGAAAAATCGAAAATCCCCGGTACTATTTCACAGGCTGGAATTCAGAAAAGGAGAATCAACTCGATGATTTAATGCTTACCCAGGGATGGAGAAGGTTTAGCTGGACAAATGTTTTATCCGATTTGAAAATTCCCCCGAAATATGAAAATGAAAAGGGAATTATAATAAGCGGAAGAATTACGAAAGAGTTTTTTAATATTCCGCTGAGAGATATCAAAGTTACACTCAGCATACTTAATGAATTTAACGATGTATTTACAACCCGTTCAGGTGAAAAGGGCAGGTTTCGTTTTGAAAGTATCGATTACCCGGATACAGTATCAGTATCCATTGAAGCTGTAAGGGCAAGTGGCAGACGAAATCTGGTTATTTATGTGGATTCAAAAGAGGATTCGAAAGACAAAGAGATGAAGTACCAGACCCACCAGAATCTGAAGCGTCGCGGGGAAAAAGGACTGTATACAGAACCTGAAGATCCCGACCAGGATGATCCTTTTGCAGAGGAAAACAACAGGATTTACCGCCTTCATGAAGAACCTTCACACGGAAATGTTATCATTATGGACGAGAAAACCCAGAATTACCAGAGTGTCGGACAGATTCTCGAAGGGAGAGTACCGGGCGTAATGGTAACCGGCAATAAAGTTAATATCCGGGGAATTAGCACTATATATGGTAATACCGACCCCTTATTTCTTGTTGATGGAATACCGGTTGATGCGGAGTATGCCATGAACATGAATCCATATGACATCGAGCGTATTGAGATATTAAAAGGTCCGGAAACGGCAATTTATGGCTCGAGAGGGGGTAACGGGGTAATTGCAATTTATACAAAGAGAGGAAAATTCATGAAAAAAGGAGTGCTCGACTTTGAAATGCTGGGATATTATACGCCAAAGGAGTATTACAATCCTGCATTCGAATACAGAACTGATGATATTTTTGAAGACGATAGAAGAACTATTCTCTGGATGCCATTTGTTATAACTGATTCAGAAGGAGAAGGAACCGCCATATTATACACATCTGATGTGAAAGGTAATTACACGATACGGGTGGAAGGAATTAGTTTAGAAGGAATTCCAGGATCGGCTGAGGCTGAGTTTGAAGTAAAATAAGAAATTTGCTCCGCACGCCACCGGCGTGCGGAGCAAAAATTTATTGAACAAGAGTCATTTCATCAACAAGGTGTCCTGCACCTGCATATTTATCGATTACAAAAAGCACATAACGGATATCCACATTAATGCATTTCTGTAAAGCGGGTTCAAAAGCAATATCACCGCTCATAGCTTCCCAGTTGCCATCGAAAGCAATACCAATAAGTTCACCTTTGGAATTCATAACCGGACTGCCTGAGTTTCCCCCGGTAATATCGTTATTGGTGGTAAAACAAACAGGTAGTTCACCGTTTGCGCCATAACGCCCATAATCTTTATTCCTGTAAAGTTCCTTAAGCCTGTCTGAAACAACAAATTCCCAGTTATCAGGATCTTCTTTTTCCATAACCCCGGCAAGTGTAGTGAAATATGAATAGCGGACCCCGTCGCGCGGCTTGTAATCGCCAACTGTACCGTAAGTAAACCGCAATGTTGAATTGGCATCGGGATAGAAGTTCTTATCCGGCATCATTTCCATGAGTCCTGCCAGCCATAATTTTCTTCCCTGGTCAACCATCGCATCGAATTTTGCCGCTCCCTGGTAATACCCCCTGAGAGCATTGATCATTGAAATGGCAGCCTGGTAACCCGGGTCTTTATCCAGAACTTTTGCATTCGGATTGGCCAGAAATGCCACGACTTTCTCACGATAAGGGAAAATGGATTTTTTATAGAACATCTCTGTGTACTTGTCAAGATCGCCTTTATATTTGGAACGGATTACCGAAAAATGTTCCGGCTGGTACCCGGCAGGCACATCATTATAAAACAGTTCCAGCATGGCCCGGCTAACTTTTTTGTCAGTAGAAAGATTGTAATCCTTGTAAAAATCTTCCAGGATGGATTGAAGTCCTTTGGCTACCTTCATAATGGAATCCCGGTTATCCGGAATTTCGGTAAGTAAATTCTTCAGACCCATGAATTTCATGGCAAAAGCAACAGCTTCCATTCCCTGAAACATGGTTTCAAAGTCATACTGCTTCGCATGGCTAAATTCTTTTCTGCCTTCAACTCCCTTTTCAATCATACTAAGCGCATTGCCGTACATAGCCTGACGGTCAGCATCCTCATTAATCCAGCTGGTGAAATCAGATTCGATTTCTTTTTTTCTATCAACCACTTTAAGATTCTTTAGTCCCTGGGACTGCCCAATTGAATACTTCCAGTAATTGCTTGAGCGTGAATATTTTGAGGCATATTGAATACGCACTTTATCGCTGGCCTGCATATCCTGCAACATAAGATCCTGCTTGATACCTCTTATTTTAATACGGTTTGGGTGTTCAATAGAAAGGATTTCATTTACCTCAAATGATGTCATATAACGGTCGGTGTTACCGGGGAATCCCATTACCATTGCAAAAGCATCTTTATCGTATCCTTTAAGGGAAACCGGTAAATAGTGTTTAGGTTTCAGGGGAATATTTTCGGGGGAGTATTCCGCGGGAGATCCATCCGGGGCGGTGTATACTCTGAAAATAGAAAAATCTCCTGTATGGCGCGGCCACATCCAGTTATCGGTATCGGCGCCAAATTTACCAATGGATTCAGGAGGTGCGCCAACAAGCCTTAGATCTTTATAGGTTTGCAGAACAACCAGGAAAAATTTATTCCCGTTAAAAAATGAACGCACATATGCCTCATAATTTGTTCCTTCAGTGGCTTGTTTCACAATATCTATCGAGAGATTTTCAACGGTACGGTCGAGGATCATACCTGACAATCCTTCCTTCAGCTTAGGAATTATCTGATCGCTGACTTCTTCAATCCTGATTACAAATGAAACGGTTTTACGGGGATTGGGCAATTCCTCTGCGCGTGTCATTGCCCAGAATCCGTTCTTGAGATAATCATGATCAACACTGCTGTGGCTCTGAATCTCTCCATAGCCGCAATGGTGATTGGTTAGCAATAATCCTTCCGATGAAACCAATTCGCTGGTGCATGAGCCATGATCGAGGGCGCCAATAGCATCTTTTACACTGGATTGATTAATACTATAAATCTGTTCCGGGGTAAGCTCAAGACCCATATCCGTCATCTCGGCAGTATTCGTTTTCTGCAGGAGGTTTAAAAGCCACATTCCTTCATCAGCCCTGACGGAAACATTTATTATGAGGAATAACCAGACAATTAACGTCAATATCTTTTTCATTACCATTTAATAGTTAAGGTTAATAAAACATCCAATTTAATAAATTCACAAATATATAATAATTTGCTACTGATGAACTGCCGGGAAACATTTTATCGATGGTTTAGGAGTCATTATTTAGTTTTTTGTTTTGGCCGTCAGTAAAATGCGGTAATTTGTCTGTGAGTTACAATTACTTTTCAATCCGAAATTCTCACAGGAATCCTTTGTTGTGATTTTTTTTCAATACTTTTAATGCTTAATGGAGAAAAAGATAATCATCTATACCGATGGAGCAGCAAGTGGAAATCCGGGTCCCGGCGGACTTGGTGTTGTTATGATGTATGGAAAACACCGAAAGGAGTTTTCGGAAGGTTATCGTTTAACAACCAATAACCGCATGGAGCTGCTTGCTGTAATTCGCGGACTCGAAGCCATTCGTTGGGACAATACCGATGTTGTCGTTTTTACGGATTCGAAATATGTTTCGGAAGCCATTAATCAGGGATGGCTTTTTGGCTGGGAAAAGAAGGACTTTAAAAATAAAAAGAATCCCGATTTATGGAAAAAATTTCTCCCTTTATACCGGAAGCACAAAGTGGAGTTTCATTGGCTTAAGGGACATGCCGGTAATATTGAAAACTCCAGATGCGATGAGCTGGCAGTGATGGCATCGAGGGGAAATGATCTTTTGGAGGACGAAGGGTATATCGGGGAGTGACGAGGGTACAGATTCACCTTCGCTTGCTCCTCTGCAGAATAGCTTCAGCGCTCAAGGAAAGCTGCGGTGACTTGAAAAGAGGTAACGGGGTGACGAGGTAACGAGCTAACAAGGTGACGAGGTAACAAGGTGACGAGGTGACGAGGTAACGAGGTAACGAGGTAACGTTGTCATCACGTCATCACGTCGTCGTCACGTCATCACGTCGTCACGTCATCACGTCGTCACGTCATCACGTTGTCACGTCGTTACGTCATCACGTCCTCTTAAAAGCATATTTTATCTATTAATATTCTTTTATATAGCAGGAATTTATTATTTTGGAACTGAATTAAAACGAATAAATGGCAAATCGTGAAATTATCCTGGAGTATACGGGTCATCTGACATTCAGCACAATCGGACGTTTACTTACTTTACTCAAACACAAGATGGTTGAGACAGGAATTAAAATAGGAATATATAAGCGTATTCTGGGTGTAATGATCGAAGCACTTGAAAACATTTACAAATACAGTGATCAGTACCAGGATTATCAGATGATTGAAAAGAACTTTCTTCCTACTTTTATTCTGGAAAGAATTGAGCAAAGCTACATTATCAGGACCACCAGTCCGATTAAAAATTCCGACATAGCCCGGTTAAAGGAGAAAATCGAACTGGTAAACAGCAAGACCGGCGAAGAATTAAAGGCTCTTTACCGTCAAACGATCACCAATGGTCAGTTTACTCCCAAAGGCGGAGCTGGTTTAGGGCTTATTGAAATGGCCAAGATCACGAGTAATCCCCTGGGTTACCGCTTTGACCCTATCAATGAAGAGTTTTCACTGTATCATCTGATTTTGACATTTGTATAAAATCTGGTCAGCCTGGATTGCAGATTCTAAATTGGAATCCGGAAAGCAGCTCAAATAATTAAATTGTTCCTTGAAATTTGACTAGTATGATTACGGGGCGAGGATGTATGACCCGCAGATTGGCAGGTGGCATACTCCTGATCCTCTCTCGGAAGTCAACCGAAGATGGAGCCCTTACTGATATGCTTATGACAATCCTTTAAGGTTCTTAGATCCGGATGGGATGTTGGAAGATTGGTTTGAAAATCAAAATATTGGAGAAATTATGAATGTGAAGAAAGAAATCACATTGCCTGCAACTGAAGAAGCAAAAGGGTGGGTTCGTTTGGGTGATGATGATATGTTTGATGTGGAAAACATACCTGATGTACCTGAAGGGGCTAAAAGGCATAATACAGCTATAGGGAATAAAAAATCATAATTGACTCATTGAAGACTTTTTAAATTCAGCTGAAATATTTGTAAATTTGAGAAAAAAGAAAATGGGACACGAATCTATAAAATTAGAACTAATTGAATGGCTTACCAGACTTAATGATAAGGAGACCATCGATTATCTTAAGTTAGTAAAAGACTCGAATGCTTCACATAATGATTGGTGGCAGGATTTATCCGATGAACATAAGGCAGGTATAGAAAGAGGAATTAGAGATGTTGATGCTGGAAAAGTGACACCCCACAGCAAAGTAAAACTTAAATATGGCCTCTGAATTTAAGATTTTCTGGACCCATGAAGCCATAAATAATCTTGAAGATATCCTGGATTATTTGCGAACCAGATGGACTTATCGGGAGATTGAAAATTTTAAAAAAAGACTATCAAAGCAAATCAATCTTATTGAACAGAATCCCAAACTTTTTCCAGTTTCTCAGTTTAATCCCAGATTGCGAAAAGCAGTATTAAGCAAGCAGACAACAATTTTCTATGAGATATCCGGGTATACCATATACCT